>JBEBXZ010000045.1:0-8262 GCA_040391335.1 Dokdonella fugitiva
AATTCGGCGGTCGGCGCGGTCACGCGGTTGCGCGACATGGGCGTCGAGCCGTTCCTGCTTTCTTCGAGCCTGGTCGGTGTGTTGGCGCAGCGGCTGGTGCGTGCGCTCGATCCGGCCATGCGCGAAGCCTATCAGGCGACACCGGCCGAACTCGTGGCGTTCGGCCAGCCCGCGGACCTTGTGGTCACGCTGTATCGCGCGCCGAGCGATCCCGCCGCGCGTCATTCCGGCTACAAGGGACGCATGGGTATCTACGAGCTCATTCCCGTCGACGACACGATGCGTCGCCTGATCCACGAAGGCGCTTCGGAAGCGCAACTCGAGCGTCACGCGCGCACGCGGGCACCGAGCATTCTCGAGGATGGCTGGCGCAAGTGCGTGGCCGGCCTGACCTCGACCGAGGAAGTCCTGCGCGTGACGCGCGAGGACTGATCGGCGCCAGCGGTCCGTATCGCTGCACCCATCACGAATTCCCGTGTTCCCGCATCATGAGCGATGCGGGACGGATTTCCTGCCAGCTGTTTCCGCGCGGCGCATCCGTCTGCGTGATTTGCGGTGCGTTGGCTGCATCGAGTCGGGATCGTTCGAATGCCCCGTGCGCGGCTGCCCTGTACGTGAATCGAAACGCCGGATACGCATCTGGACGAATCCGGGCAGGCGTGCAGTCCGGCGATTTCTTTCGTGGCCGCGTTCAGTCCCGCCGGCCCGCGCATTCCAATACTTTCCGTAGGCGCTATTCGGGATCGGCGCATGCGTGAGAGATCGGAACGGAATCATCAGTATTCCCAGCCGGCAGTGAACTCCCGGGGCTCGATCAGGGATTGCCACGGGCGGCGCATCGCCAGTGGGTCGCCGTCATCGAATCGACGCCTCGGCACAGATTTCAACACGCATCCGATTCCCGAAGTCGCATCCGAAGGGGTACTGGCGGCCTTGCGGCGCGGTGCCTGTAGAGCTGGAAAAACTGGAGTCGAAATTCATGTCCTTGAAAGCCCTTCCGGCCCGTACCGCCTTGATGGCAGGTATCGCGGCAGCCACGGCCTTGGCGGGAATCGCCAATGTCCCACTATCCGCGTATGCGGCGGGCCCCTCGCTTTCGGCGCTGAGTGCTGCCGAGAGTGCACCGGCGTCCTACATCATCCTGTTTGAAGAAGCGCCGTTGGCGACGTATCGCGGAACCATTGCCGGTATCGCTGCTGCGCCGAGGCAGGCCGCATCCGGTCGTTCGGGCAAGCTTGATGCCAGGGCGCCATCCGCTCTGGCTTACGTCAGCTATCTGGAAAGCCGCCAGCAGGCGTTCCTCGGTTCGGCGAGCAATATCGTCGGTCGTCCCCTCGACGTGCAGTTCAGCTATACGCATGCGCTGAATGGCGTGGCGGTGAATCTCACCGCCGAGGAAGCGGCGCGAATTGCGGCCATGCCCGGTGTTTCATCGGTGGAAAGGAGCCAGATGCTCAGGCTCGCGACCGATGCCGGCCCGACGTGGATTGGCGCACCGAGCCTCTGGAATGGCACCGCAACCGGCGGCGTCGCCGGGACGCGGGGCGCGGGCATCGTGGTGGGCGTGATCGATACCGGTGTCAATTTCGATTCCCCTTCGTTTGCCGCGACCGATGGTGACGGCTACACGCATGTGAACCCGAACGGAGCGGGCACCTATCTCGGAACCTGCGCCGCGGGCGGCGTCGATGTGGGCAAGTGCAATGCCAAACTGATTGGCGCCTACAACTTCACCACGCCGCCATCGGGTGCGCCGGATATTCCGGGCAGCGCCGCCGATGCGGATGGCCATGGTTCGCATACGGCAAGCACCGCGGCTGGAAATCGCGCCACGATCACGACGGATGAGGGTGCCAGTGTTTCGGTCTCCGGCGTGGCGCCGCAGGCGAACGTCATCATGTACAAGACCTGCTTCTCGCCTCCACCGAATTTCTCCGGTGGAACTTGCACGACCACCGCCACCGCTGCTGCTGCGGATCGCGCAGTGGCCGATGGCGTCGACGTCATCAATTTCTCGATCAGCGGCGGCAACAGCCCGTGGAGCGACAGCACGTCGATCGCATTCCGCAACGCCGCGGCTGCCGGCATCTTCGTCGCCGTAGCCGCAGGAAATACCCCGAATGGCGACCCGAATCCCGCGCAACCGGGTACGGTGAATCACCACGAACCCTGGACGATCGGTGTCGCGGCATCCACGCATGACCGCACTTACGCAGCCGTCCAGTTGGCGGTGCCGGGCTTCCGTGACGTCAATGGCGCGAACTCCAGCGCGCCGGCACCCGAGGTCGTACCGACGTTCGCCACGCCGGTCAGCGGGCCGCTGGCGATCGGCGCCGATGTGCGTGCCTGCACTTCGTTCGCGCCCGCGCCGGCGGCCGGTTTCATCGCTGTCATCGAGCGTGGGGACTGCAATTTCTCGGTCAAGGTGAACAACGCGAAAGCGGCGGGTGCCGCAGCCGTGGTCGTCTACAACAACGTGGGCGGCGCAGCGGCCGGCATGAGTGTGCCAGGCACGACGATCCCGTCGCTTGCCATCTCGAAGGAGGATGGCGATGCCCTGGTGGCGTACCTGCAAGGGCATCCGGCGGCTCCGGCCACCGCATCGAACCTGTCGCCGCCCACCTTCGTGCACAGCCCCGACTACGGCGACATCATGGGCAGCTTCAGTTTGATCGGTCCTGCCGGTGGAACCGTCAATCCGCGTGACCTGCTGAAGCCGGATATCGGTGCGCCAGGCCTGACCATTCTGGCTGCATCAAATACCGGCTCTGACTACATGTTCCTCCAGGGCACGTCGATGGCCTCGCCGCATGTCGCCGGTTCGGGTGCGCTGCTGCGTGCCCTGCATCCGGACTGGACGCCGATGGAAATCAAGTCCGCGCTGATGCTTACCGCGAAATCCGGTACGCGCAAACACACGGTGACTGCACTGGCGGACGCATTCGATACCGGTGCGGGACGTGCTGATCTCAGTCGGGCGGCCACTTCGCCGCTGGTCCTCGATGAAACCGTGGCGAGGATGACGGCGGCAAACCCAGCCAGCGGCGGTGACCTGTCGACCTTGAATCTGGCCAGTCTGTCGAAAGCGAGTTGCGGAGGAACCTGCACGTTCACGCGTACGGTGAGGAATCCGACCGCGTCGTCGCAGACGTTCTCCGCAAGCGTGAGTGCGAGTGGCGCTCCGGCGATGGGTGGTACGGTTTCGCCGGCCAGCTTCACAGTGGCTGCCGGTGCGACGCAGGTCTTGAGCATCACGATCGACGTGACCAGTGCGACTGTAGGTTCGTGGTCGTTCGGCGAAGTGAAGCTTGCACCGGCGGCCGGTTCCCCGCTGTCGATGCCGGTTGCCGTGCGGCGCAGCACGGCCGTCGCAACGGCTCCGCACATCGCGGTTACGCCGGGTTCGCTGCAAGGCAGTCAGGCACCGGGCGCACTCACGTCGCATGCGCTCACGATTGCCAACACCGGCGATGCAGCCTTGACCTGGAACGTGGGTGAGCAGCCGGGCCCAGCGTCGCAGGTGTTGCTGAGCAACGACACGTTCTCCGCGCCGGAAGCGCCGCTTGGCGGTGATGTGCTGCTGCAGGTCGACAACGGTCTCGGCACCAACGTGGTCGGTGTCGGTCCGGGTCGACAGATCATGTTCCTCAATCGCTTCACGCCGAATGCGAGCGATTTGCCATTCACGCTGACGAATGTCGATGTCCAGTTCCTCGGTGCGCTGAACGGAGGTGAGCAAGGTGCCGTCATTGGCGAGTTGTTCGATGTGTTCGTCTACCGTGACACCGACGACAATCCGGCCAATGGAGCGACGCTGCTGACATCGGTTCTGGGTGTCCCGGTTTCGGTGCTCGATACCGATGTGCAATCGGTGGCGATTCCGGGCGGGCTCGCGATAGAAGGTGCTGGCGACGTGGTGGTCGCCGTCGTCAACCGTGGCGCGGTGGGTGGCCGTCCGGCGACGGGTGATGCAGGTCCAAGCGTGGGACGCAGCTATATCGGCGGGCTCAACGTCGCGATCGGCACGGCTCCCGACCTTGCAACGATGGGCCTGGCCCGCATCGAGCAGGTTCTCGCTACGTTCGACCGCAATTTCGTGTTGCGTGCGCGTGGAACGCAGGGAGCCGGTGGCGCGTGTACCGCTCTGGCCGATGTGCCGTGGCTCAGTGCGACACCGGTTTCCGGCAGCACGGCGCCAGGCGCTTCAAGCAATGTCGATGTCTCGTTCGATTCGACGGGACTCGTTGCGGGTACCTACAGCGCCAACGTCTGCGTCAGCAGCAACGATGCCGACAATCCGATGGTCGCGGTCCCGGTTGAGATGACCGTCACCCCGGATGCGGAAGACGACGTGATTTTCGCGGATGGATTTGAAACGGGTGGCGCGGCGACCTGCGAACCGCTGCAGTTGATGCAGGATTCCAGCTTCGAGGCAACAACCGAGGCGTTCGGCAGCAATCCGTTCTGGGCATCGCTGGATGGCAATACGGCATCCGATTCGGTGTTCTGCAATGGTGATTGCAGCGACGAAGGGTTCAACAACGCGCGAACCGGCGAGTTCTACGGCTGGTTCGGTGGTTGGGGCGCACGTCCGGCCTATACCGCCACCGCGTCCCAGCGCGTGGTGATTCCGACCGGCAGCGCGCGCTTCCTGAACTTCTGGAAGTTCGTGGGTCGCGTCGGGGCGGGAGACACGATGGCGGTCACTGTCGACGGCGTTTCGGTGTATTCCGAGCCTGCCACGACGGCAGATACGGACTACGTGCAGAAGTCGTTGGACCTGAGTGCGTATGCCGATGGCGCAGAACACGAGGTGAAGTTCACGCTCAGCCATGCAGGTTCGGCTGCGGATGCGAACTACTTCCTCGACGATGTGACGATCGATTGCTCGGCTGCGCCAGCAGCGTCGCCGGCACGCGATGCCGCGCAGCAACCGGATACAGCCGGCGTGTTCAAGCGATCGAAGCGATAGCGTTCGCGATGGAGCAGGCGCATCGATGATGGTCGGTCGGCCGGAGTCAGGGATGGCTGCGGAAAGGGATGCCTGAAAAGTGGATGAAAGAGGCGGCAGGGTTTTCCCTGCCGCCTCTTTACTTTTCCGTGCTCCCGAACGACAACGGCGGTGAACCGGTGTCGTCATGCGCACGTCACACCCTCAGCGTTCGAATCCGCTGCGGAAGATCACATCATTGCCGACCGCATCGGCTTCGTAGGCACCGATGTCGCAGCGGGCGACGCCATCGCCATTGCCATCCTGCGGACGCGCTGCACCACGGATATCCATCGTGTTGAGGATCCCATCGGCCTGGACGCGGCAATCGGTCACGGCATCGATGGCGGGACTCACCGGATCGAGACGGACCAGCGGCAAGCCGCTGCCTTCGTCATAGATGATCCCCGGCGTGGTGGTGAACAGGGTGAAGCCGCAGAAGCTGGAATCCCCCATGTTGATGCCGCTCGCGCGCATCAGCACCGAGTAGCAGTTGTTTGGATTGGCGTTGTCGATCGCGTTGCTGGCGATGATCGAGTTGCGTACCTCGATCTGGCCGAGCGACCCGGTGCCACCACCACTGGCACCAGCGCCGACCGGAGTGGATGGCCCTTCCGCACCGCGTCCCGCGAAATTCCTGACGATGCTGGTGAACGAAAGCAGGCCTGTAGTCTCCGGGCCTTCGGCCGCGATGCCTCCACCGAAAGCGGAACCCGCTGGCGCGAGGTTGCCGGAACTTCCCGGCGTGCCGTCACCACCTCGTTCGCCCGGAGTCCTGCCGACGCCGCCATTGCCGCCCAGGCCTTCATTGCCACCGGCGCCCGGAGCTCCAACGCCACCGCCGCGTGCCTCGTTGAAGGCAATCACGCTGTTGACAGCCTGGATCGTGCCTGCCGCGGCGATGTACACGCCACCGCCGTAGGTGGTGCCGCCGTCCCCGGCGTTGCCGCCGCGTCCGCCATTGCCACCGCTGCCGCCATCGCCACCGGTGCCCGTGCCGCCACCTGCGCCGCCCGTGCCGCCTTTGCCGCCGTTGCCGCCTTTCCCGCCATTTCCTGCAGTGCCCGCGAAGGCCGCATTGCGCACGATGCCGCTGTCGATCAGGATCACGTCGCCATAGGCGAAAATGCCGCTGCCGTACGCGTATCCACCGCGCCCTCCACGACCGCCCGTGCCACCACTTTCGCCGGGGCCACCGTTTTGCTGCGATCCGCCCGGTGCGCCCGAGCTGCCGTTGCGACCGCCTGCCCCGAGGCCGCCAGTACCGCCGCGTGCTTCGCAATCGCTGACCGTCACGCTTTGCAAGGTGATGCGGGATTCCGCTCCTACCCAGACACAACCGCCCGCGGCATCGCCACCGGGATCTCCCGCAGCGCCCGGCGTCGCGCCGGTCGCGCCGGTCGCGCCGAATGCCGCGCCATGGACGAGGTTGAGTCCGGTGATGGTCACGTTCGCGCCACCCCAGGCTTCGAGCACGCGGAAGCGGGATGTATTCGCGGGATTGGCCGGACGAGCATCGAGGGTCACGGCACCGCGCGTGTCGTGGCGGATGCTCAGGCTTTTGGAAATGCTGAGTACCGACTCGAGATGGATCGTGACCGGGTACGGCAGGTTCGGCGAGAACACGATCTCGTCGCCGTTCTGCGCCACGTTGATCGCGGCGCGCAGGCTGCAGCCCGAGGCATCGCAGATCGTGCCGTTGTCATCGCTGGTGCGGGTGACGACGAGGGTGCCCGCGTAGCTGGTTCCGGCCATGCTGATCGCGAGTGCGCTGCTCAAGAACCGCGCGACTCGGCGACCGGGGAGTGTTCCTGGATTCATGCTGGGTCTTCCTGTCAGGGGCGGAATGGTTGCCCAGGCAGGAGAACGGGGTTGTACGACGTTTCCTATCGATTTCTTGTCCCAGCCGCGCGAACACTCAGGCAATGCACCATCGGCTGGATCCCCCGATTCGCCTGTCGGATGCCGGGCGTGCCGGATCGGCGCTTGCCGGGCAAGCCTGCGCCATATCACCGAGGCTGATCTGTCGCCGCCCTCGCGATCGAGCACGTCACGCGGCAAGCCCCCGGTCGAATCGTTGCAGGCATGTTCCGCTGGACGGGCACAACAGGCAGAACCATAGCCTGGGCTGTGCCTGGACGATGAGCTGTTCAAGCATTGGCGGTTTCAGGTCATCCAGCGCGAAGCCGAGGGCTCGTGGTGAATCAGGTGCCGGCATGTCATCGCGGCGTCATCGTCGGTGCTTAGGGTGCGCACTCCGCAATTGCGTGGTTCTTCACAATGCGTATCTCTCGTTTTACCCGGGCCTCCCTTGCGGCGCTGATCGCGTTCGCAGTGTCACCGCTGTCGGCAGCACCCTTCACGCCCGGCAATGTCGTCGTGTATCGCGCAGGCGCTACCGGTACGGCATTGGTCAATACCGGCAATCCGGTATTTCTTGATGAATTTTCTACCGACGGGACGCTGGTCCAGTCGATCGCGCTGCCGACGACAATCCAGGGCGCCAACCAGCCCCTGATCAGCAGCGGCACGGCGACCAGCGAAGGCTTGCTGTCGCGCAGTTCGGATGGTCGCTACCTGGTGTTGACCGGCTATGGCCGAGCGCTTGGCGGCAGCGGAAGCCTTCCGTCGACTTCCGCCGACGCGGTCAAGCGGATCGTAGGCCGGGTCGATGCCGATGGCGTCGTGGATACAACGACGGCGCTCGGCGACTACGCCAGTGGCAACAACCCGCGCAGCGCGACCAGTGTCGATGGCAGCGGTTTCTGGGTAGCCGGCGGAACCGGTGGTGTCCGCCATGCGGCGCTGGGCGCCAGCACGTCGAGCGCGGTTTCGTCGACGGTAGCCAACCTGCGCCAGATGGCCGTGTTCAATGACCAGTTGTACACGAGCACCAGCTCCGGCAGTGCGCTGCGCATTGCCACGGTGGGCACCGGCACATCGACCGAGACCGGGCAAGTGGCGGTGAGCCTGCCGGGGCTGCCGGTATCGAGCGGTTCGCCGTACGCGTTCTCGCTGCTGGATCTCGATGAAGGCGAGCCCGGCGTCGATACGCTGTATGTCGCCGATGATGGGGCAGGCATCCTCAAGTACAGCAAGTCGGGCGGGGTCTGGTCGGCGAGGGGCAGCATCGGCAGCGCATCGGACGCCTATCGCGGAATCGCTGCAATAGCCGACGCAGGCTCGGTGACCCTCTTTGCCACGCGTGCGGGCGGCAGCAGCGCAACCGGCGGTGGCCAGTTGGTCAGGCTGGTCGATGCCAGCGGTCACGG
>JBEBXZ010000046.1:0-8261 GCA_040391335.1 Dokdonella fugitiva
CGAACATGACATCGACGCCGTAGCCGGTGTCGGCCGACGTGCGCGCACCGAGGTTCTTCACGTAGTCGCCGACCACGCGCACAGGCCAGCGCTCACCGAGTCCCTGGTACGAGACGCCGGCAATGAAGTCGAGCAGGTGGAAGTCGGAGAGATAGGTGCCGTCGGGATTGCGCAGGTTGCTGCGATAGTCGCCCGCGTCGGCACCGGCGAGGCTGTCGAGATCGTAGCGATAGTAGGCCGCGGCGAGATCGTACTTCCAGTTGCCGGCGCTGGCCGAGTCGTAGCCGAACTGCGCGCCGAGCATCTTGCTTTCCGGGCCGGCCGCCTGTTCGTCGATCAGGAAGAACAGCCCGTTCGCCTTGAAGGCGGACCCATTGGCCATCGGCAGCTTGTAGGTTGCGGCGACGCCTTGCGGGTTCACGTCGCCGTCCCAGACCAGTTCGGTGCGCGTGAACGGCTGCGGCATCTTTCCGCCGTAGACCTTCAGATTGTCGAAGTTGAGCTGGACGTAGGCCTGGTCGAGGCTGACCTGCCACTTGTCATCCCACTTCGTGAGGCCGACGTCGGTGCTGTTCGGATCGTTGTAGTCGCCGGTCACGAGGCGACCGCCGATCGTCACGAGATCCGACACCTTGTAGGTTGCGCCGAGCCGCGCGCGCACCGATGAACTGTTGCGATCGCTGCCATCGCTGTCGGAACGGTCGGCCTGTCCGCGAACGCGGATGTCGCCTCCGACTTTCAGTCGGGACGGCTCGGCCGCCGCCGCGACCTGCGGCGCGGGCGCGGCAACCGGCGCCGGTACCAATGCCGCCACCTCGGGCTTGCCCTCGATCCGGTTCAGTGCGTTCTGCAAGGCGAGGATGTTGGCCTCGGTCTGTTGCTGGATTTCGGCGATCCTGCGTTGCTGATCGGCGCGCAACTGCTCGATCTGCTGGCGCACGGCCTCGAGATCAGTGCCGCCGCCATCGGCGGCGAAGGCCGACGTGGCATGACAGGCAAGAATGGCCAGCGCGATCGGTGCAAGGCGCTGGCGGTGGTATGCAAGGGTTTTGTTGCGTGAGCCTTCGTGGCGCATTGTCGAACTGGTTTTGGACAACGTATGCATCGTGGCGTCTTCCCGCGCTGGTTTCGTGATGTCGCCGGGCGCGATCGGATGCGCGAGGCGAGGAGGCCCGGAAACTCCGCATGCGCGACGAAGCACGTTGCGTGCGGGATTCTTCGGGACGTTTTCTTGTTTCCCCGGCCGGCGTTCGCGCGGCCTGGAAATACGATCGCACGATCGATCTGACATTCTCCTGACGCTGGCTTCGGGCTTGCATCCTGATGGACGTATATACGTCTCCAACTATTTCGCGGGGCTGGCCGACGGCATGCGGCGGCTGGAAGCACGCTTGCCGACGGCAACGACGAGTACCGCGCCGATCGCGGAAGCGACGTACGGCGCCGACTTGTGCCAGCCGCCAGTGACGGGCTGCAGGACCACGTCGCCCAGCAACATGCCGCCGGCGATCCAGCCCAGCAAGCCGGCGCCGAGGGGAATGACGAAGGGATGGCGATCCATCAGGCTGAGCACGAGACGGCTGCCCCAGACGATGATCGGCACGCTGACGAGAATGCCGAACGTGACCAGCACGATGTTGCCGTGTGCGGCACCGGCGACGGCGATGACATTGTCGAGGCTCATGACCGCGTCGGCGACGATGATGGTCTTGATCGCCCCCACGAGATGCGTGCCGCCATCGATCGATTCATGCTCGTCGCCGGCGGAAGGCAACAGCAGCTTGATGCCGATCCACAGCAGCAACAGGGCGCCGACGATCTTGAGGAACGGCAGCTCGAGCAGTTGCAGGGCAAAGAAGATCAATGCGATGCGCAGGACGATGGCGCCGATCGCACCCCAGAAAATTCCACGCTTCCGCTGTTCTTCGGGCAGCCGCCGGCATGCCAGTGCGATGACCACGGCATTGTCGCCGCCGAGCAGGATGTCGATCGCGATGATCTGCGCCACAGCCAGCCAGAACGTACCCGTCGTCAACATCTCAAGCATGCATCGTCTCGCACGTGGCCGGGCTGGTGCCGACTGCGCCAGCGTGTAGGATAAGGGCCAAAGTAAAAGCCGAAGCTGTCATCAGGCTGTCGGCGACAAACAACAAGAAACACGAATCGAAGGGTTGGGAGAAGGAAGCCGGGGTGCGCGAGAGCCGCGCCCGGGAAGCCGTCTGCCGAAAGAGGAGGGTGCGACGTGCGAATACTCGTCGTTGAAGATGATGCCGACGTGGGCGATGCCCTGGTGCGCCGCTTTCGTCGCGACGGCCATGCGGTGGACTGGCAGCGTGATGGGCAGAGCGCCGACGAGGTGCTCAGGTATCAGAGTTACGAACTGATCGTGCTCGACATCGGCCTGCCGCGCCGCGACGGATTCTGGGTGCTGCGCGCGTTGCGCGCGCGTGGCGAGCGGACGCCGGTGCTGATGCTCACGGCGCGTTCCGAGATCGAGGATCGCGTCGGCGCGCTGGATGTCGGCGCGGACGACTATTTGTCGAAACCGTTCGATTTCCGCGAATTCGATGCGCGTTGCCGTGCCCTGTTGCGCCGTTCGCAAGGCCTTGCCTCGGGCGTGACGACGATCGGCAATCTCGTGTTCGATCGCGCCGCGAAGTCGGCGACGCTGGATGGCGTTGCGCTCGAACTGCCGCGCCGCGAATATCGCCTGCTCGAGATCTTCATCGGCAACATCGGGCGCACCCTGAGCAAGGATGAGATCGCCTCGCAGCTGTTCGATTTCGATGACGAAGCCGGCGCGAATGCGATCGAACTCTACGTGGGCCGCCTGCGTCGCAAGCTGGGTGATTCCCTGCAGATCCGCACGATGCGCTGCCTCGGCTACGTGGCGGAGGCCCACGAAGTCCATGCGTGAATCACGGTTGTCGCTGCGCGGCAGGCTGGTTGGCGTGATGGCTCTCGTGTTCGTCGGCGGTACGGTCGGCCTGTACCTGGCCGCAGGCGTGTATGCGCAGACCGCGGCGGATCGTTCCTATGACCGCCTGCTGGTCGGATCGGCCCTGTCGATCGCCGAGACCCTGTCGATCACCGGCAAGGAAGTGCAGGTCGACCTGCCGTACGCCGCACTCGACATGCTTTCCGCCGCGCCCGACGATCGGGTCTTCTATCGCATCATCGGGCCGGAAGCGCGCACCATCACCGGCTACGACGATCTCCCGGCGATGCCGAAGCAGGAAGCCGATGGCGATATGTCGGCGCTCGCCCTGTCGCGCTTTTTCGATGCGGAGTATCGCGGCGAAATGGTGCGATTCGCCTTGCTGGGACGGGAAATCGCCGAGCCCGGGGTCAGTGGCTGGATCTGGGTGCAGGTCGGGCAGACGCGCAGGGCGCGCGACGAACTGGCGCACGAACTGATGCTGCGGGCCTTGCTGCCGATCGGCCCCTTGACCGTTCTGTCGATTGGCCTCGTCTGGTTCGGCGTCGGGCGCGCGTTGCGGCCGCTCGGACGGGTCGGCCAGGACCTGGCGCTGCGCGGACCCGCGGAACTGCATCCGGTCGCTTCGCCCGTACCCAGCGAGATCGTTCCGCTCGTCGATGCCATCAACGCATTCATGCGTCGGCTCGATGCCAACATGGGAACGCTGCGCGCGTTCATCGCCGAGGCCGCCCACCAGATGCGCACG
The DNA here is from genome assembly GCA_040391335.1 of Dokdonella fugitiva. Lineage (GTDB taxonomy): Bacteria > Pseudomonadota > Gammaproteobacteria > Xanthomonadales > Rhodanobacteraceae > Dokdonella > Dokdonella fugitiva_A. Next base: position 3,687 of record JBEBXZ010000046.1, read on the forward strand.
CCGCTGGCCGCGCTGCGCGCGCAGGCGCAACTCGCGATGGACGACGAGCCGGAAGATCTGCGGCGCAGCCTGCAGGCGGTCGAGCGCAACGCGTCCAAGCTTTCGCGCCTGCTCGACCAGCTTCTCGCTGATGCGACGGTGATCCATCGCTCGGACCTGCGCCGCTTCGAAAGCTTTGATCTGCTGCAGATGACGCACAAGTCCATTCGCCAGGCCGTGCCGATCACCGGCAATGCGGAGGTGCGCTTCGAGACGAGCTTTGCCGAAGCGCCGTTCACGGGCGACGAACTGATGTTGCGCGAGGCGATCAAGAACGTCATCGACAATGCAATGCGCCATGGCGGTGCGGGGGACGGGGCGATCGACATCGACCTGTTCGCCGAGGATGCCTCTTACGTATTGCGCATTTCGGATCGTGGCCCCGGCATTCCCCTGGAAAGCCGCGAACGCGTCTTTGAACGCTTTGCCCGCGGCGAGACATCGGCTCCTGGCGCGGGACTCGGGCTGGCGATCGTGCGGCAGGTGGTCGAAAGCCATCAAGGCCGCATTGCGCTGCTGGACCGGGAAGGGGGCGGGCTCGTCGTTCGATTGCAGCTGCCGAGGGGCAGGCAATGAAGCTGCATCTGATAGCGGCAATGATGTTCATGCTGGCCGCCCATGGACATGCGAAAGACTATCCCGCCGAAGGCGAGACGCAGGAGAGGCTGACCATCTACAGCACCACCGATACCGTGGTGTTCGAGGCGGTGCTGAAGGATTTCCAGGAGCTGTATCCGCATATTGCGCTGCGCTACGAAGAGCTCGATGCCACGCCTCTGTATGAACGTTTCATGCGGGAGACGAGTGCAGGGGAGACGGAGGCCGACCTCCTGCTCAGCACCGCCATGGACCTGCAGGTCAAGCTGGCCAACGACGGCTATGCCGCGTCCCATGATTCCGCCAATTCGCGTGCATTGCCCCGTTGGGCGCGCTGGCGGGATGAAGCGTTCGGCTTCACCTTCGAACCGGCCGTCATGGTCTTCAACAGGAAGGCGATGGCCGGCCGCAAGCTGCCGCGCTCGCGCGCCGAGCTTCTCGACATGCTCAAGAGCGCCACGGACCTGTGGCGGAGCAGGATTGGCACCTACGATATTTCGCGCAGCAGCGTGGGCTATCTGCTTGCATCCCAGGATGCCCGCCAGAGCAGCGAGTTCGGTGCGCTCATCGAGGCGTTCGCCGACGCCAACATGCAGATCGAGGAAAACAGCTCGACCCTGCTGGACCGCCTTGAAAGCGGTGAACTCGCGATCGGTTACAACCTGCTCGGTTCGTATGCGCGTTCACGCGTCAGCGCGGGTGCGCAATTGGAAATCGTATATCCACAGGACCACACGCTGGTCGTCTCGCGTACGGCGGTGATCCCGAAAGCCGCACCGAATGCTCTGCATGCACACCGCTTTCTCGAATACCTGCTGTCGTTGCGGGGACAGGAAGTGATGGCGACGCGCAGCGGCCTTCCCGCGATCAGGCCCGAAATCGATGGCCCCGACAACCGCATGGGCATGGCGGATGCACAGGTCGGCCTGTTGCGACCCATTTCATTGGGGCCCGGTTTGCTCGTCTATCTCGATGCCCAGAAAAAGCGCCGGCTTCTGAACAGCTGGCGAGCCATCATCGGTCCCGCGCCCACCCCGTGATGTTGCGGCGCAATGTCAGTATGTCGACAGCAAGCCGCACCTAGACTCGATCCACACTGGACATGAAGTGATCCCGCACGGCGGGTCGCGCTCTGTCCGCAACGCAGACGGTGGATGGACAGCCGTCTCATTCGAGTACGAAGGGGAGCAAGTTCCATGCGGGGAGTTCAACAGTGCTGACCGTGCTCGGCTTCGGTATGGTCATCACGTTCATGGCCTTGATCATGACCCGGCGCCTTTCGCCGCTGGTCGCCCTCATCGTGATCCCGATCCTGTTCGCGCTGGTCGGCGGCTTTGGCGGCGAAGGCATCGGCAAGATGATGCTGGACGGCGTGAAGACGCTTGCGCCGACCGGCGTCATGCTGATGTTCGCGATCCTCTACTTCGGCATCATGATCGATGCCGGACTGTTTGATCCGGTGGTCGGCTGCATCCTGCGCGTGGTCAAGGGCGATCCGCTGAAAGTCGTCATGGGCACCGCCGTGCTTGCCTCGGTCGTGTCCCTCGACGGGGACGGATCGACGACCTACATGATCACGGTGGCGGCGATGCTGCCGCTGTACAGGCGCCTCGGCATGAGCGCGCTGAATCTTACCTGCGTGACGATCCTGGCCGGTGGCGTCATGAACATGACGCCGTGGGGCGGGCCACTTGCGCGGGCTGCAAGCGCGCTGCATGTCGAGCCATCCGACATTTTCGTGCCGATGCTGCCCGCGATGGGCGCCGGCGTGCTCGGAGTCATCGCGTTGTCGTGGATCCTCGGCATGCAGGAGCGCCGCCGCCTCGGCGTCGTCACGCTGGATCAACCGCTGCTCGGCGAGCCGGTTGCGCCGGTCGAGGAGAGTGGAGCAAGTGCCTTGCTGCGCCGCCCGAAACTGCTGTGGGTCAACGCGGCCCTCACGCTCGGCCTGATGGTCGCGCTGGTGATGGGCGTGCTGCCTTTGTCGGTCCTGTTCATGGTCGCCTTCGCGGTCGCGCTCGTCATCAACTATCCCAAGGTGGTGGAGCAACGCCAGCGCATCGCGAGCCACGCGGGAAACGTCATTGCGGTGGTCTCGCTGATCTTCGCCGCCGGCATCTTCACGGGCATCCTCTCCGGCACCGGAATGGTGGATGCGATGTCGAAGAGCCTGTTGGCGGTGGTGCCGGCATCCGCCGGTCCGTATCTCGCCCCGATCACCGCGATCGCGAGCATGCCGTTCACGTTCTTCATCTCGAACGACGCGTTCTATTTCGGCGTGCTGCCGATCGTTTCCGAAGCCGCGCAGGCCTACGGCATCACGCCGATCGAGATGGCGCGCGCTTCGATGATCGGCCAGCCGGTGCATCTGCTCAGCCCGCTCGTGCCGTCGACATATCTGCTGGTCGGCCTGGCTGGCGTGGACTTCGGCGACCACCAGCGCTACACGCTCAAGTGGGCGGTCCTGGTGTGCCTGCTGATGATGGTGGTTGCAATGCTTTGCTCGGTATTTCCATTTGCGGCTTGACGGATCGAGGGTACGTGGCGCAGCCCGAGCGCGCTGATTCCATCGGGCACGAGACGTTTCAAAACTTACCGACACTCGAACGCATCGATTCGAGGTCACTCTGGGAGGGGAGTCATGTTGACCAAATCAGCGCTTGCCGCAGCAATCCTGCTGGCATTGCCCATCGCATTCTCATCAGCCGTCCATGCGCAGCAGCAAGCGGACGATTCGCGCGTGAGCGCGAATACCGCGCCTGACGGCAGCGAAAAACTGAGCGAGGAAACACTCGAGGCGATCAACGTCGAAGGCCAGTTCCACGAGACCGCGGCGAAGAGCGCGATGAAGATGGACGTCGCCGTCATGGATACGCCGTTCTCGGTGCAGAGCTACGGCAAGGCGTTCATCGAGTCGATCGAGGCGACCGACATCGGCCAGATGTTCAGCTACATGACGGGCGTGAAGAAGGCTGGTCTGACCGGGCTCGACATTTCGTTCCGCGGATTCAAGAGCACCGGCGACGACCAGAACTCGGTCATCGTCGATGGCCTCCCGGGCCTGGCGGGGCGCTTCGGTTCGCCACCGAGCATCGCCCTGGAGCGCCTCGAACTGGTGCGCGGTTCGATGTCGGTGTTGTACGGATCGAACCAGCCCGGCGGCTTCATCAACATGATCACCAAGAAGCCGGAGTACGAGCGCTCGACGAATGTCGGCGTGAAGACGACCGCCTATGCGGGGCACGGCCTTGGCCTGGGCGACGCGAACGGCTATCGCGTCGACTTCGACACGACCGGCAAGATCGACGAGCACGGCACCTTCCTCTATCGCATCATCGGCGAATACGGCGATCGCGACACGTTCCGCGATTTCGGTTTCGACAAGGGCAAGTACCTTGCGCCGAGCGTCACCTGGAACATCGGCGCGATGACCTATCTGAACGCGCAGGTCGAGTATCGGCAGAACGAGGCGAGTTTCGACCAGGGCCTCGTCGCCCCGGACCGCAACTATCGATTGCTCGCACCGATCAACACCTACTACAGCGAACCGGACAGCACGCGCGAGGAAGAGGGAACGACGACCAGTCTTTCGCTCTCGCACACGTTCGCCAATGACTGGAAGTGGACCACGGCCTATCGCTATGTCGACTACAGCAGCGAGCAGCGCGAGTTCAGCCATGTCGGGCTGCGCGCCGACAATCGCACGCTGAACCGGCGCGCACGTCATCTCGCGACGGATCGTACCTACAGCAATTTCGATACCAACCTGGCAATGGATTTCAGCACGGGTCCGCTGGCGCACAAGGTTTCGGTGGGCATCAGTGGGGGCAAGAGCGAGGTCACCGAGAACCGGCTCAAGTTCTTCAACAGCACCTGTCCGGGCATCTACTGCTTCGATATCGATATCTACGATCCCATCTATGGCCAGGTGCCGGCTTT
>JBEBXZ010000047.1:0-8259 GCA_040391335.1 Dokdonella fugitiva
CGGCGGCAGCCGAACTGGTCGCGCATGGACGCAGCGATGCGGTGTTAGAAAGCCTGCTCGGTGCCGACTGGCTGGTCTATCAGGATCTGCCGGATCTGATCGCAGCCGTTTGCGAAGGCAACGACAACCTGCATGAGTTCGATACCTCCTGTTTCTCCGGCGAATACGTGACCGGAGTCGATACCACCTATCTGGACGAACTCGGGTCCTCGCGTTCCGATGCCGCCAAGGACCAGCGTCGCCACGCGGGTTGATGCGGGTGGGGTGAAAGCTGTTCATTGGTGCCGGCAACCTGGCTGCGTGATGCCGGCGTGCGGGATCCGCGGGGCGAGTCTTCGTCCCGCCGTCGCGGCGACGAGCCGATGTGTTGCGATCCGGGGAATGCCGGATATGTGAACGCCGCGGGTTTCAAGCATGGATGGAAACCGGCAGAATCCGTGGTGGCCCGCTTTTCGACCGCCATTTCCCCCAGGGATGACGCCCACGCATGCACGCGCAAGACCTTTCCGCCGCGGCTTCCCGATGCCTTGCCGCATCGGATCCCGACGAAAAATTCGAGCTCACGCGACGCATGGCGGCGGATTTCTTTTCCGGCCAGCTGCCGATTGCCGAATCTGCCGATGCGCCTGCGCCGATCGATGATCCCGGTCGTCCCGCGCGGCCCGTCCTGATCGAGCCACGCCATCTCCCGCAACGCGGGCTCGGCAGCGCGGAGGGCAGGGCGGCGCTCATGCATGCCGTTGCGCACATCGAGTTCAACGCGATCAACCTGGCCTGGGATGCGGTCTACCGGTTTCGTGGGATGCCTGATGCCTATTACGCGGATTGGGTCCGGGTTGCGGATGACGAAGCCCGCCATTTCCGCATGCTGACCGATCGACTTGCCGAGCTCGGGCACCGCTATGGTGATTTCGATGCGCACAACGGCCTTTGGGAAATGGCCGCGCGTACCGCGCATTCGTGCCTGGAGCGCATGGCCCTGGTGCCCCGCGTTCTCGAGGCCCGCGGCCTCGATGTAACGCCGAACATGATCCTGCGCTTGCGCGGCGTCGGCGATGATGCGACGGCGGATATCCTTGAAGTGATCCTCAGCGAGGAAGTGGCGCATGTCGCGGCGGGCTCGCGCTGGTTCGTCTGGTGCTGCAACGCCGAGGGGCTTGAGCCGGAATCAACGTTCGCCGGCTTGCTTGAGCGTTACGTGCGCGGCAGCTTGCGCGGACCGTTCAATACCGAGGCGCGCCTGAGCGCCGGATTCAGCGATGCCGAACTCGCGCATCTCGGAACCCTCGCCGCATGAGGCGCGCGCTGTTTGCCATCGCGGTGTTGGTCGGCGGCTTCGCGATCCTGCTGTGGGCTGCCGGCATCGACTGGCACTCGCCCTTCTTCACGGATCAGGCGCGCCATTGGAATGGATCGGATTTCCGCGTCGTCATGGGGGGCGCCGCGCAGGATGAGGATCGCTTGCGCATTGGTGCCGTTGGCGACAATCGCACGGCGTTGCAATCCGTGGCGCTGAACGGTGTCGACGCGAGCGAATACCAGATCCTGCGTTACCGGTTCGAACAGTTCCCGCACACGCTGGAACTGTCGCTGGTGTTTCGTCCTGCCGATGCGGAAGACGTCACGGTCGTTTCCCTGCCGTGGCCGGGCGATGGCGAAGCGGTATTCGATCTTGGCACTGTCCCCGAATGGCAGGGTCGCATTGTCGAACTTGCGTTCGCGGAATATCCGACCCCGCAAATCGTGCCGCCGGTGCAGGGTTTCCGTCCATTCACGCTGGTCGATGCGGCCTTGTCCGCACGCTCGTGGCGGGGCGATCTGTCGGCATTGATGACGGACTGGCTCGGTTACTGGCCGTGGAGCCAGCGATCGGTGCATGCGCTGGGCCGCGATACCGATACGCCACGCGCGCAGTCGCTGGTGTTGTGTATCGTCCTGTTCATCGTGGCAACCGTGCTATTGGCGGCATTCATCCTCCGCCTGCGCGGCGTTCGTCTGTTGCAGGTGGCGGTGCTCATGGTCGTGCTCGGCTGGCTGCTGCTCGATCTGCAATGGCACGCCGGTCTGCGCTGGCGTTACAGCGCGACCCATGATCTGTATGCAGCCTACGACTGGCCGCAACGGGAACAGCATTCGGCGGACAGCGAAATCATTGCTGCTGCGGCGATGATCAAGTCCGCGCTACGCGACACGCCGGAGAACGCGCGGATCCTGGTCCACTCGGATTCATCGTTCTCGTTGTTGCGCATGGTCTATCACCTGCTGCCGATGAATGTCGCGGTGTTCGCGCAAGCGATGTCGGCGAGCCCGGCGACGCCTTTGCCGACCGGCACGCTGATCATTGTCTATGAGGCAGAGGACTGGACCTACGATCCGGCCCGTCGCGTGCTCAGCGGCGGCGGAACGGAATTGCCCGGCGATCTCATCCTGCGTCGCGACAACGTGCTGGTCGTGCGCTATCGGGGGAATACGCCGTGAGCATGAGTTATCTGCTGGCCTGGTTGCTGCCATGGTTTGCCGGTACCGGGATTTGCGTTGCGATCAATCGCGGCCTTCGCGTGAATGGTGATTTGGCGGGCGCGATGGGCAGTGGTTTCCTGTTGGGCCTGTTCCTCGCCGCCGGCATCTCCAGCCTGATCGCCGCGGACAATACGTCCAATGCGTTCCCGCGCAGCGCGCCCTGGTTGACCGGTATCGGCCTCATCGCATGGGCGGCGGCGATCGCGCTGCGTGGACGGCGCGAGCGAGTGAACGAGATCGCTCCGTCGACCACGTGGCGCGTGATCTGGTGGTTGTTGCTCGTGGCAATTGCTGCGCGCTTGTGGGTGCTGGGCAGTGAGGCGGTGTTGCGGCCGACTTTCCCCTGGGATGCCTGGTCGGCCTGGGCGGTCAAACCGAAGGCGTGGTTCCTGCTGGGTCACCATGTGCCGTATGTGCCGATCCAGCAGTGGCTGGCGGAGCCGGATGCTGTCTTGCGTACCGCCGCCATCTGGGACTACCCCGAGTTGCTCGCATGGATCCAGATCTGGTTCGCGAGCGCTGCCGGATCATGGAACGAACCATTGATCAATCTGGTCTGGACCGGGGTTCTCGGTGCGATGGGCCTCGCCTGTTACGGCCATTGGCGCGCGCTCGGCACAGGAAAATGCCTGGCGCTCACACTCGTCTATGCGTTGTTGTCATTGCCGCTGCTTGGCGCGCATGCCGCACTCGCGGGCTACGCGGATCTGTGGCTGGCGGCGACCTTCGGTCTGGCCGTGCTCGCCTGGTTGCGCTGGGTACGCCGACGTGAACCCGGTCAGTTGGTGTTGGCGATCGGATTCGCCTTGTGCATGCCCTTGATCAAACTTGAAGGCGCGGTCTGGTTGTTGCTGTTTTCCACGGTGCTGCTGCTCGGCCTGCTGCCACGCCGCTGGCGCTGGATCGCGCTCGGGCTCGCTATCGCGCTCGTTCTTGCCGGTATCGCGTTCGGCGGTTTCCTGTTCCCGATGCTGGGCCTTGGCTGGGTCCGCGTGACCTGGGGGCAGGTGGTCATTCCGGCCCTCGGTGCGCTCGACCTGCATTGGCGGCCGGTTGGCAGTGCGATGTTGTCCGGCCTGCTGACGCTGCCGAACTGGCATTTGCTCTGGTACCTGGCGCCAGTCGTGGTCGTGCTGCGCTGGCGGGTGTTCCAGGATGACCGTGCAGCGCGCTCCGTCGCGGCATTGCTCGCGTGCTGCTCGCTGTTCCTGTTCGTGCTTTTCTTTTTCACCGAGGCGTCCGCCTGGGCGGAAAACTACACAAGTGCGAATCGATTGATCCTGCACGTCGTGCCCGCTCTTTTCAGCTTGCTGGCCTTGCTGCTGGCTGATCTGAACCGGTCGCCTCGCGATACAACGCAGACAGATCCTCTGCCGAACGCTGCAGTGTGAATTCACGCTGCCAGCGCTCGCGTCCGGCAGCGCCCAGCGAATGACGCAAGTCCGGATCCGCCTGCAGGCGTGCGAGCGCCACGGCAAGGGCATCGGCATCGCCCGGAGAAACGAGCAGGCCGGTTCTTTCGTGTTCGACCACGTAGCCCACGCCGGAGCCGCCAATCGCACTCGCGACGACCGGCAATCCCGCGCGCATCGCCTCCAGCAGAACGAGTCCGAAGGCTTCGCTGCGGTCCAGTGACGGCAGCACGAAGAGATCGGCGGCCGCGTAGGCGGCTTGCAAGGCATCATCCTCCATCTGCGGTATGAACGAGATTCGATCCTGCACGCCGTGACGGCTGGCCGCCGCGTGCAGGCGCCCGGCTTCCTCACCGTGGCCGATCAACACCAGGCTTGCATCGGGCAAACGGGCCAGCGCCGCGATCAGCACTTCGAAGCCCTTGTAGTGACTGAGCCTGCCGACCGCGAGCAGACGCAGGGCATCGCCTCGGGGCCATTCGGGTGGCGTTGCCGATGATTCCGCCACCTCGGCGATGCCTAGCGGGATCACACGGACTTTTTCGCGCCATGCAGAGAGCGCTGCACTCGCTTCCAGATAGGGCGCCGAAGTGACGATGATCGAATGCGCGCGGCGCAGCACGGCTTGTTCGAAAGGTCGATACAGCCGATAGGCCGTGCGCAGGCGCCAGTCCGGCACCTCCGGCGATACGTCGGCATGCCAGTGCACGATCCACGGCAAGGCGCGCGCGCGCCGGCTCGCCAACGCGGCGAAGCACGACGGATTCGGTAGATGCAGATGCAGGACGTCAGGCTTCAGCGCATCCAGCATGCGCGAAAGCTGCAATGGGAAAGTCGGACTGATCGGCGCATACAGCGGCGCAATGGGACAGCCGGCGCGGCACACTTCGACGCCGTGCAGGACCTCGTGGCTCGTGCGCCATTGTCCGGCTGGCTGATGGACGAGCGTGCCGACCACTGCGCCATCACGCACGAGCCATTCGGCGATGTCCTGGGTATGGCGCTCGATGCCGCCGCGTTGCGGTGCGTAGTACTTGCCGATGTGCAGGATACGCATGCGTGCTGGCGACTGAGGGATATGGAGTTGCGGGAACCATGTTCCCCCATTCGTGATGATGCGTCGAACCGTTCGCAGGAGAAACAAGCATCCATCCGTACCAGGACTGCTGGCCTGTCGTCACGGCGCAGGCCGGGCTTCCAACAGACGAATGTCTGGTCATCCAGTGCTTTCAAGGAGTTGCAGCGATGCCGGATGACCCACTTCCGGCAATTGAGGATGCCTCCAGCCGTCACTGGAATGACGGGAATGAAGTTTTCCAGGCGCTCCCGCATCGCGGTGGATCAAAAGCCGCCATCGATGAGCCGCGCGTTCAATCTTCGGAATCAACAGGCTCTCTGGTTGCCCGTCCGCGAAGCTGATCGAGTTCCTGTTCGAGGATCGCCAGTTTCTGGGTCAGCCGGCGCATCTGGCGTTCCTGGCGTGAACGGTCGATATCCAGTTTCAACAGGCGCAACAGGACCATCGACAGCCCGATGATGATCGGCAACACTGGCGCATAGTTGATGCCGGTCAATCGTCCGAGCCAGATGACCAGTGACGGGAACATGCCGAGCGCGAGCGTCGCCGCAGCGACCATCAGCCACCACGCGGCAAATGGCCCGTGGAGGTGATCGCGACGCACGAGGAAGAAGATCGCGCCGGCAAGGGCGACTCCGAGGAGTGCTGCCGTGATCTGTGCGTTGAGCATCAGCGTTCGGCTCCGCTCGACGTTGCGCCGCGCCGACCGAGGTCGAGCCGCGAAATGCACAGGATCGTCGTATTGAACATGTAACGCGCGACCACCGCCCATGAGGCGAACACGCGCGAGTGCCCGTTGGTGCGCTCCCGCATCAACGTTGGCGTCTCCACGATGCGGAGTCCCTTCTTTGAAAGCAGCATCAATACTCCAACGTCCTGGTAATCGAGCAGGCTGGCCTCGGGCGCCGCCAGCATGCGAACGGCAGACACATCATATAACCGCAAGCCGGAAGTGAAATCCCGCAGGCGCAAACCGGTCAGCAAACGCAGATATTGCCAGGCGATACGTTTCGGGACGCTGAGCCGTTCGATGCAGGTGCCGATCACGACGTTCGCGCCCGTTCGCGCCTGCGCCTCCAACAGCAGCGGCAGCGATTCCGGCAGGTGCTGGCCATCCGCATCCAGCGTAATCACGCCACGGAATCCGTTGCGTTCCGCATAGCGGATGCCAGCCTGGCTTGCTCCCCATGCACCAAGGCCGATCGGCAGGATCAGTACATCGGCACCCGCCTCGCGCGCAGCAGTCGAGGTGCCATCGGTGCTCGCGTCGTCCACCAGCAATACACGGCATCCAAGCGACGCCCGCACGCCCGCAACCACGGCAGCCACTGTCGCGACTTCGTCGCGAGCGGGTATGACAGCCAGACACTCGGCAGGCGCAAGCAGCGTCAAGGCCGTCTCGATCGGTAACAGGGGGCCGCGATTCTCGGCATCCGCTTGTAAGGATGTCAATGGATGCTTGCTGTTGAGCCGTCCGATGGCGTGCGAGTTGTCGGCAGGCGGAGCATCCATTGTTTGCATGTGACCCGGGCACTCGCAGGGTTGCACGGAGAGCTGGGCGTTCAGCTGAATCCCTTGGGAAGCTCCCGGCGCCCCGTCATTCCGGCGTAGGCCGGACGATCCATTGGCGAACGTCTGGTCATCCAGTGCCTTCAAGGCATTGCAAAGGTACTGGACGCCTGTTTCCGGCCTGAGCCAGGATGGAGGGGGCTCAGAATTGCCTGAGGGTTGCTCGGGACAAGGTGCTCCACGACTTATGCTGGGTAGCCTGTAGCCAGCGTCCTTGCGTTCAACGCCACCGCCAATCTTCGTATGCCGACGATGGCGCCATGAATGAGCGGGCCGCTCGAAGTCGAATAAAATTCTTAAATAACAATTGCTTGCGTTGAATCTCAGGCGCTTGACGGCCCGTCATGAAAAAAGTTCCGGCTCGCGTGTCCGGTTTTCACGCAGGCCTGCGTCTCAATGCACGTGGACATGGTGGGCGCCGAGGCTGGAGCGCCACTCAAGGCCGAAAGGCTTGGCGCTCATGCCCACACAAGTTCTGTTAATGTCGTCAAGCTTGCGCCTATTGGCTATTGACGGGGGAAGGGGATGTACTTATTCTCCCGCCGGTTCAGGTGCCAGCAAGACTTTTCGTAATGTTTTGATGGGGAAGGGGATCCGCCCCGCCCGGACTATCCTGGAGAGTTACTCAATGAACAACAAAATGAAGAACCTGTCGCTCGCAGTCCTGGGCTTCGTTGGTTTCGCAGCTGCTGGTGCCGCGATGGCGCAGTGCCCGACCACTCTCAGCCCGCCTTGGTCGGCGGTTACCGCGTTGAGCGGTGGCGTTGCGGTTGCTAGTGCCACTGGCCTCGATAGCTCGGCTTGCAAGCTCAACACGTCGATCACGGCTTCGACGACGTCGATCGCTACGGTGACGGACAACACGCCGGCAAACGAGACACGCTACCGCTTCCAGTTCCTGTTCGACGCGAGTGCCGTTGGAAACTTCGGGACGACAGATTCGGTCGTGATCTTTAACGGGAATGCCGCCGCGCCGAACGCAGCTGCTGCTAACCGTCGCCAACTGGTAACACTTGCTCTTTCGCCGGGCCCGGCTGGTGCAAAGCGTCTCACGATCACTGCTTCCAATGGTAATGCGTCGCCTTTCCGCACGGCAGTGACCACTGGCGACCTGTTGCCGGGAACGAATCGTATCGAAGTTGACCTCACCGTTGGCGCGGGCACCGCAGGTAATCTCAAGTACTGGTTGAACGCCGCAGCGGGTACCACTGAGCCGGCAGAGACTGGTAGTATTCCGTCGCTCAATAATGATGGCTGGGTCGGAGTCAAGAACGCAGCCTTGGGTCTGTCGGGAGGCTCGCCGGCATACCGGACCGCTCATGCTGGGCAGATTATTTCTTTTGATACGTTCGATTCGCGTCGCCAGACCTACATCGGCTATTGATCCGTTCTCATAATAAGTATTGAGGAGTGACATATGCGTAATATTTTGAAGGCAGCTCTCGCTGCAGCCGGTGTATTCGTCGGCGGAGCGGCGTTCGCACAGACCTGTGCATCGCCAAGCACGTGGAATCCCGGTGCTGATGGAGCCCCTATCCAGCAGGGCACGACATGCGGTGCAGCCGATTCGGTATCGCTGTTCTGCAGCGCTCTCGATTCGGCTGGAAAGCCGGACGTTGTATATCAGGTCACCTTGGCAGCGCCGGGTGAGCGCACCGCGACGGCGATCGCGCTGGCTGG
>JBEBXZ010000048.1:0-8187 GCA_040391335.1 Dokdonella fugitiva
GGGAGAGCAGGAACGGGACCTCGTGGCTCTGTCCATCGCTGCTCGCGCAGCATCGGGACGGGAGGAGTGCAATGCCGGAAATCACCGAGTTGATTGGCAGGGCGCGTGCTGGCGAGGCGTTGGCATCCGAACGCCTGTTCGCCACGCTTTACGACGAACTGCGCCGACTCGCGGCCGGACAATTGCGCGGTGACGACGCCATGCGCGCGACCTCGCTGGTGCACGAGGCCTACCTCAAGCTGGCGCAGCATGGTGCGCTGCAGGCCAATGATCGCCAGCACTACTTCGCTATCGCGGCACGCGTCATGCGCCAGATCGTGATCGACCATGTCCGCGCGCGCTCGGCATTGCGTCGCGGCGGGGACCTGCATTTCGCCCCGTTCGACACCCATGCAATGCAAGCGGTGGCCATCGGTCGGGACGATGAGGTCCTGGCGCTGGATGCCGCGCTGGTGCGGCTCTCCGAGGTTGATGCGCCACTTGCCGCGCTGGTCGAAATGCGTTTCTACGCGGGTCTCGAACTGAGCGAGATCGCCGGGATACAGGATCGCTCGGAACGTTCACTCAAGCGCGACTGGCGGCGCGCGCGCGCGTTCCTGCAGCGCGAAATGACAACGGCCTGAGGCGAACATGGCGCGCGACGCACAACGCTGGAACGAGGTCGCCGCATTGTTCGACGAACTGGTCGAGCTGCCTTCACTGGAGCGCGCGCACCGTCTTGCACGGATCACCCGGGATGACGCGGCATTGGCGGATGAGATCATCGCCCTGCTCGATGCCGACGGGGTCGATGGCGGCGTGCTGGATGATGGCGTTTCCGCAGCCGTTCCGGAGTTGCTCGGCGAGATGCTCGATACGGCGCCAGCGGACGGCATGGCGGGCCCTTACCGGCTGCTGCGCGAGATTGGCGAGGGTGGCATGGGCGTGGTCTGGCTGGCCGAACGCAACGATGGCGCCTTCGAGCAGCAGGTCGCGGTCAAGCTGCTCAAGCGCGGCATGGATACGCACGCGATCCTGCGCAGGTTCCTGCAGGAACGGCGCCTCCTCGCGCGCCTGCATCATGCGCACATCGTGCGCCTGCTCGATGGTGGCATGAGTGCGGACGGTCGTCCGTTCTACGTGATGGATCACGTCGATGGCGAGCCGATCACCGTCTACGCCTCGCGTCACCAGCTCGATGTGCGCGCACGGGTCGAACTGCTCGTGAAGGTGGTGGACGCGGTCGCCTATGCGCATGCGCAACTGATCGTGCATCGCGACCTGAAACCGTCGAATGTACTCGTCGATCGGGAAGGCGAACCGCGCGTGCTCGATTTCGGCATCGCCAAGCTGATCGAGGAAAGTGGCGAGCAGACCATGACCGGCACCGGCATGCGCATGCTGTCACCCGCGTACGCGGCGCCGGAACAGATTCTCGGCGAACCGATAGGCACTGCGACCGACGTGTATGCGCTCGGGCTGATGCTGTGTGAATTGCTGGTCGGCGAACTGCCGCAACGGCGACGTGCGGCGCAGCTCGCCCAGGAGGTCACCGAGGGAACCAGTGCGCGCATGAGCATGCTCGCGGCCCACCAGCCGGCCGAACGCATCACCGAGCTGTACGGCGCCGTTACCGACGCGCGTCGCCTCTGCCACATGCTGGCGGGCGATCTCGACCTGATCGTCGCGACCGCATTGCAGCGCGAACCCGCGCGGCGTTACGCCGGGGCGCTCGCACTCGCCGCCGACCTCAGGCGCTGGCTGCAGCGCCGACCGATCGCCGCACGCGCGGATTCAAAACTGTATCGCCTGCGCCGTTTCGTACGCCGTCATCGTGTCGGTGTTGCCGCAGGGATGCTGGTCACCTTGTCGCTGATCGGTGGCCTCGGGGCCGCATTGTGGCAGGCGCGCATCGCGCGTGCCGAGGCGCAGCGTGCGGATGCCGCACGCACGCAGACCGAGCAGCAACTGGCGCGCAGCGAGCGCGTCAAGCAGTTCATCCTGACCATGTTCCGCGAGCAGGATCCGGTCGCGCGCGCGCAGGCGCAGGCGCGCTCGCCGGCGGAGCTGATCCGTGCCGGCATCGCCGACGTCGAGGCATCATTTGCAGACCAGCCCGAGCTCCAGGCCGAGTTGCTGCGCGATCTCGGTGAGATCCAGGTCGGCCTTGACGAGCCGACGCTCGCGCGCGCGACGCTGCAGCAGGCCTGGGAGAAGCAAAAGCGGCTGTCCGGTGAGGACAGCGCCGCGAGTGCCGACGCGTACGCAGCCTATGCGGATGCGGTGTACACCGCCGGCGACAGCGCCGAGGCGGAACCGCTGCTGCGCGAAGCGGTCGAGCGGCTGCATGCGGCCGGCCTCGGCGAGCGGCTGGGGGGGGGGGGGGTCCCGCGGCTGCTGGGGGCCGGCCGCGCCCCGCGGCCGCGGACTGCGCAGACCGAGGCCACGCTTGCGCTGGTCGAACTGATCGGCGCGCGCAACGCTGAGGCCGAGCGCCTTGCGCGCCATGCGCTGGAGGTCGACCGGGCGGCGTACGGCACCGACAGCATGCAGGCCGCGATGCGGCTGGCGACGCTGGGCAAGGTGCAACAGGAAACCGGCCGCTACGACGAAGGCCTGGTCAGCTATCGCGAGGCGCTGGCGATCATCGTGGCCAAAGGTGGCGAGGACCATGCGCGCGGTGCGTTGCTGCATACCAGCATCGGCGACGTTCTGCGCGTGCAGCGCCGCTATGCCGAGGCCTTGCCGGCGTACGACGCGGCAGTGCGCATCGAACGCAAGCAGTTGCCGCCCGGCCATCGGCTCCTCGGCGCGACCTTGATCCGCCTCGGCGACCTGCAGCGCCGCATGCGTCGCTTCGATGACGCAGACCGGTCTCTCGCAGAGGCCATCGAGATCCTCGCGAGCGCGCGCACCGGCCAGTATGCCCAGGCACTGCAGTTCCATGCCGGCCTTGCGCGTGCGCAGGGACGATTCGACCTTGCCGCACAGCGCTACCATGCTTCGTTCGAGGTGTTCCGCGACAGCACCGGCGACAGCGTCTACACCTGGCTCACCGCGCTGGCGGGCGTGGAGTCGCTGATCGATGCAGGCAGGCTGGCCGAGGCCGATGCGGTCGCCACCGAGGCGAGCGCAGCGCTCGCGCGCATGCAGGAGGATGCCTACGCGAAACTGTACGAAGCGAATGTCACGGGATTGCTGCGCCATGTGCAGGGTCGCACGGCGGAGGCCGTCGCGCTGCACCGGCGCGGGCTCGATGGCCTGCTGCAGATGTACGATGCCGGGCATGCCGAAGTGTCGCAGGCGCGCATTGCCCTGGCATCGAGCCTGGTGGCGGAAGGCGGCGCGGAGCAGCGCCGCGAGGCGGATCGGTTGCTGGCTGAAGCGCGAACCGTGCTCGATCGCAGCGACGATCCCGACGCAGCCGCGATGCTGGGTAGCGCCTGCCTGGAACAAAGTCGCATCCTGTTTGCCGATGGCGATGTGGCGGGTGCACGCGCTGAACTCGTGCAGGCATTGCAACGGTTGCAGCGCCGTCCCATCGATGCGCGCGTGCTTCGCGAAGCACGCCATTTCGCGCGAACGCTGGGCGTTGCCGACACGTAATGCGCCGATCGGGTCCGATCAAGATCCCGCTATCGGCCCGAGTGCGAATCCGGCGAACGGATAGTGCCTGGCTGGCGCGGCGCGCGTCTTTCCATGATGGCTGCAATCGGGGCTGGCCCGTCGATCCTTGGCAGTACGATTGAGGGCAGCGTCGCGGATCCGGAAACCGCGTGCAGGCGCGGCCGGGTCG
The DNA here is from genome assembly GCA_040391335.1 of Dokdonella fugitiva. Classification (GTDB taxonomy): domain Bacteria; phylum Pseudomonadota; class Gammaproteobacteria; order Xanthomonadales; family Rhodanobacteraceae; genus Dokdonella; species Dokdonella fugitiva_A. The sequence continues at coordinate 3,776 of JBEBXZ010000048.1, forward strand.
CTTCAGGAATCGAACCCGTGTTCGAAGATCGTGTCCGCGCCCGCCGCCGCTTCCACGGCGCCGTTATTGCTGGCCGTGCCTCCCGCCGGCCGCAGGTAGCGGCGCTGGTCCACTGGCGAGAACAGGCACCAGGTGCTGCTGGCCTGATCGAGCAGGGCGCTTCCCGCGTTCGGCATGCGCGTGCGCGTGAATCCGCCGTTTTCGGCCAGCGGGGAGAGGCGTATCAGGGCAGCCGATACATTGGATCTGTTGCTGGCAGCATCCAGGCCACAACTGCTGGCCGGCGACTCGATGTTGCCCTCGGCCTGGAACAGAACCCCGCCGCTGCCGAAGGCACAGGTTCCGGCGACCAGGCTGTTGAACAGGCGCACATTCGCATTGCCGCCACGCACGGTCAGCAGCGAACCCTGCGTGCCGGCCGGCAGCGACGGTGCCGCGCTCATCGTCGCGTGGAACATCCACAGGATGGTGGGGGAAGCGGAATTCGCATATACGCCGATCGTGTGGCCATAGCCGGCGGGCGCGTCGGGATGGAAGCGATTGTCGGCGAACGTGACCTGGTTCATCGCCACGTTCGCGCCACCCAGCACGCGCACGACCGCGCCGTCGAGGCCGCTGCCTCCCCGGTTGCCGACGAACAAGGCCCGGTTGATGCGCCAGACGGAGCCGCTCTCGGCCAGCAGTACGGCCGGAGCGCCGGCGGCAAGCGGCTCGCCCGCGACGATGTTGTCGCGGAACTCGACGTCGTCGAGATGGATCGTCCCATCGCGCGTGCCGAGAATGGGCCCGCTGTTGCCGACGAAGCGCGTGCGACGGATCCACACGTCCGCGGCATCGGGCGTGCCGACCTGCCGCAACTCGAGTGGACGCGCACTGTTGCGGATGGTGCTGTCGCCGATGGCGACTTCACCCGCACCGAACACGATCACGCCGGTCTGCGCATCGACCACCTCGGAGCGTGCGATGCGCAGCGCAACGCGCTCGCCGATCGCGCCGACGGAGCCGACCACGCTGTCGGTCACTTCGCAAAGCCCCGTGGCGGCCAGGCAGCCGACGATGCCCGCGATGCGCGAATGGCGCACCCGCATGCGCACGTCGCCGACGTCTCCCGCGTCGCCGGCGACGATCTCGACAGCGGCCAGTGCAAGCTCGACGTCCTCGAGCGTCGTCGAAGTCTGGTTGCGATCGGCCTTGATCGCGGTGCCGCCGTTGGGGACGAGACGGATGCCGCGCAAGGTGAAATCCGAGTGCGCGGCGACCCGCAGCGAGGATGTCGCGCCGCTGGCGATGATCGCCGTCTGTTCGCTGCCGGCGCCTTCGAGGACGATCGTACCGAAGGCATCGAGGTGGCCGCGCGTGACGAAGTACTGGCCGCTGCCGAGCCGGATCGTATCCGCTGCCGGTGTCGCCTGCGCCGCCTCCAGTGCCTCGCGCAGGGAGCAATCGGCGGCGAGGCAGCCGTTTGGCGCCGGGTCATCCGCGCGCGTGACCTGGAAGGTGTCGGCACGCACGGGCGTGGCGATGAGCGAGGACAGCAGCAGGCCGACGCGAAGCAGGCGAGCGAAAGTCATGGCGGATCTCGATGCGGGAGGGATGCCGCCAATCACGGAAAGCGGTGCCGATAGAGGCCACGAAGCGGGATCCGCCTGCGCTGGCCCCGCGCACGGCCCGATGTCGTGTATCGACATGACCGGCTCCTGCGCGCCGGATACGAGGAAATCCCCATGAGAAGACTGCTTGCCGTGATCCTGTCCGGCCTTTGCTGCACATCCTGTTCGGCCGCCGCGCCGGATTCACCCGATGCGCTGGTGCGATCGGTGCAGCGCATGCTCGATGCCGGTGACATCAAGGCCGCCAGCGCCCTGCTCGACCTGCCGAATGCGCCGGCCCAGCTGCTCTTCTCGTTCCTCGACACGGTCAGCGAATGCGCCCGCGAGGCGACCTGCATCGCCGCGCGCCGCGCCTTGACCGAAGCCGATCGCAAGGACTACGAGGCGGAGGCGAAGGCGGGCGAACTCGCGCTGCCGGCGATGGAGGGGTTGCTGACGATCGAATCGAAGGCGAAGGATGGCTCCGGCTCCGGCCACCTCCAGGCGCCGTACGGCCGGATCGATGGGCACTACCGGTTGCTGTCGCTGCAGCACACTCCCGAGCTGCTCGCCAGGCTGCACGCGCGCAGCAGCGAATCGCTGCTGCAGGACCTGCTTGCCGACGGCATCTACGACGATGAAACCCGCACGCATCGCAAGGACTGGGCGACGATTGCCACCGCGCTGCCAGGCGACGGCGGCGATGCGGGCAAGGCGCTGGTGAAGTACACGCGCGGCCTGTCGGCGGCGGTGGACGCCAACGATCCCGATGCCGCCGTGCGCGCGGGCGGAACCATGGAGCAGATCCTCTACGGCGACAAGGACTGGTCAGGCAAGCCCGTGCCGCTGGCGCAGCGCCAGCGCAAGCTCGAACTGCAGGGGCTTCGCATGCTGCGTGATGTCGAAGTGCGCGGTGGTTATGCGTACGGCCGGGATGCGGCCCTGGTCGTCGACGCGCGCAATGGGGTCGGCTGGATCGAGCGTGGCGCGGTGCTGATGACGCGCGATGGCGAGGAATGGACGATTTCCGGTCGCAAGACGATCAGCTACCCCGAGCCGGCAGGACAGCAGGAGCGTGGGCGGCAGAAGTCCTCCGTGCTGCAAGGTCAAGCGCCCTGGCATGGCCCACTTCTCCTCCCGGATCTTTCCGCCATCCACGGATCTGGCCCGCTCCGGCACGGGAGCGCCGGAGCGGGCAAACGATCAATGGCGGTGCACGGTCCCCGACTTCGGGCAATGGCAGGGTGCGGTCGGGCCGTATTCGATACCGAAGCTCTGGCTGCCCGCATGTTGCTGCCAGTAGAACGTCGGTGCCTTGCGCTGCTTGCCACCGACTTCGGCCATGTCGGCGTCGGCATCGAACACGCGGCCGTTGACCGCGACGTAGCGGGTGTCGATCGTGGCGCGGATGTCATCGAGCGGGTTCGTGTTGAGGACCACGAAGTCGGCGCGCTTGCCCGGCGTCAGCGAACCGATCTGCTTTGACAGGCCGATCAGGTCGGCACCGTCGATGGTCGCCGCGCGCAGTGCTTCCCAGTTGCTGAAACCGCCCTGGGTCAGCGACCAGATTTCCCAGTTGGCAGAAATTCCCTGCAACTGGCCGTGGCCACCGACGGTGATCCTGATGCCGTTGTCGCGCAGGGTCTTCGCGGCCTTGGCGACTTCGATGTGGTAGTAGTCCCAGTCTGGCGCGGTCTCGCGTCGGACCGAACGCGCATCGAGCGTTTCGCGCGGGAAGAAGCGATTGAGCTTCCTGTCTTCCCAGACGTTGTCGCGCGCATACCACCAGTATTCGCCGCTGAGGCCGCCGTAGCTGACGACGAGGGTCGGCGTGTTGCGCACGTCGGTTTCCTTCCACACGCCGATCACGTCGCGATACAGCGGGGCGACCGGCACGTTGTGTTCGATGCTGGTCACGCCATCGAGCATCATCGTCATGTTGTGGTTGAACGTGGAGCCACCTTCCTCGACCACGAGCATGCCGAGTTCGCGCGCGGCCTCGTTGATCTGCTGGCGCTGGTCGCGACGCGGCTGGTTGTAGCTTTTCACGCTGAACGCGCCGTTCGCCTTCATGCGTCGCAGGTGCGCGCGTGCGTCGTCGAACGAATTGATGACCGCCTTGAAGTCGCCATCCGCGCCGTACAGGATCGTGCCGGTCGAGTAGATGCGTGGGCCGACCATCGCTCCCGATTTCACCAGTTCCGCCTGAGAGAACACCGTTTCGGTGGTTGCCGATGGATCGTGCGTGGTGGTGATGCCAAATGCGAGATTCGTGTAGTAGGCCCAGTTCTGCTGCGGAACGACGCCGCTCGAGAAGTGGTTCACGTGCGCATGCACATCGACGTAGCCCGGCGCGATGGTCTTGCCGGCGACGTCGATGACGCGTGCATTGGTGGGAATCGCCACGTCGCCGGCGGCACCGACGGCCTTGATCGTATCGCCTTCGACGACGAGCACGCCGTTGTCGATGACTTCCTGCTTCGACTCGGCATCGTTCATCGTGATCAGGCGCGCACCGGTGAAAGCGAACACCTCGGTCGGCTTGTCGATCGCTGCCGTCAAGCCGACGTCGATGCCGCGGTCGCTGCCGGGTTTCGGCAGTTCCTTCGGAGCGCCGGGCACGAAGGCGAAGCTGTCCTTCAATGTGCGCGAGTGGTAGTCGCGACCGACCATCCAGTGCAGCGAATCGGAATTCGCCGACCAGTGCAGGTAGGAGCCGACATCCTTGCTGATCGTGCTGACCGGAATCGCCTTGGTGTCTTTCGACAATTCGATGCTGCCGCCGGTCTGCGGCATCGGCGCGACATAGGCGTTGAACAGTTC
>JBEBXZ010000049.1:0-7956 GCA_040391335.1 Dokdonella fugitiva
ACCTTGATGACGCCCGTGCAATTCGCCGGCGAGAAGCCGGAGACATTCGCGTTCGAGTTGCCCGCCGCGACCACCACGACCGTGCCATTGGCGCGGGCGGTGTTGACCGCTGCCTGGAACGAGCCGCAGGAACCGCTGCCGCCGAGACTCATGTTGATCACGCGTGCCGGATTGGCATTCGCAGGCACGCCACTCACCGTACCGCCTGACGACCAGACGATCGCATCGACGATGTCGGAGGTGGAGCCGCCGCAACGGCCGAGCACGCGCACTGGCACCACCTTCGCGCCATAGGCCACGCCGGCGACGCCTTTCGAATTGTTGGTCAACGCGGCAATCGTGCCGGTGACATGCGTGCCGTGCCAGCTCGAATTCGAGGCGTAGCCGGTACCGCACTCGGTGGAATTGAACCAGTCACCCTCATCGTTGGGGTTCGAATCCCGCCCGCCGCCATCACGCGCTGCCGCCGCGCTCGAGATGAAGTCGTAGCCGCCAACCGTCTGTCCCGTGAGATCGCTGTGCGGCACGATTCCGGTATCGATCACGGCGACCTTGATGCCGCTGCCGGTCGAGATGTCCCAGGCTGACGGCTGGTTCTGTCCGCCGGTCGCCTCGAACAGATCCCACTGGTTCGAATAGTTCGTGTCATTCGGCGAAAGCGCCACCGTCATGCGCCGGTCCGGCTCGACATAGGCCACGGCCGGATTGCGGGCAAAGGAAATCATGATCTTCTGCGCCTGCTCCGCGCGCGCCGCTGCCGAAAGCCTGCCCGAAGATACGGAAGCCGCCAGTTCGACGAGTTCAGCGCCGGTGGCAAGCGTGCGCGAATGCTGGATCCTGACTCCGGTTTCCGCCGAAACGCGGTCGAAATCATTGTGCATTGCAGCAGTGCCACGTTCCGCAGCGCCTTCCGCGTACGTGACGATGTAGCGGGTGATCGTATCGTTGGTGAGATCGGCCGAGAAGTTGGCGCGATCCGCATAGGCCTGGATGTCCGCCTGGTCAACTGCAGCGGCATTGGCGAGGGCGCTGCAGCCGATCAATGTGATCATGGCGGCAGCGAGTGAGGTGCGACGCAAAGCATTGAACGAATCCGGCTTCACAGAATGCTCCCACAAGAAGTTCGATCAAATGAATGCCGCTCGATGCGGCATTCCCCAAGAAAGGGCCTCCGTCCACTTCCCGCGCCGCAACGGCGGATCTTCGTCCGCAACGTCGATCGCAACTCTTTTATATTTTCGCGGCTGACCGACCGGACGCCCCCATCCGGCAGATCTGGTTGTTCGCTCCCTTGAGCCCCGGGTTTGTGGAAAGTGAACGAATGTATACCCGAAACTTGACTGCCGTGTGCGAACTGCTTCACGCAATCGCGTTCAGCGTCCGCGCATCAGGCTCACCTGCTTGGGCTTGCGTACCCACAGCACGATGCTCAGCAGAAGAAGAACGGGAGCCGCCCAGTACATCAACTTGAGCCAGCCATGCGTGCGGTTGTATGAGGCGTTGAGGATGAGATCCATCGCAACGTTCGGGTCCTCCGCGATGCGTTCGAACGCCGGATTGATCGCCGTGGTCAGGACGCCCGCGCCAAAATCGCCAAAAGCGGGAAGCCACTGGGCAAGCGGCGCACCGATCGCGATATAAGCCGAAGCGAGGACGGCTTCGCTGCGCGCCGAGCGTGCAATGGCCGCGCCGACATCCGGCAATCCCGGCGCAGCGCCCCAGACCGCCAGATCGAACAGCAGCGCCAGGAGGAACAGGACCAGCGCGATCAAATGCAGACGTCGTTTCATTTTTTCCTCTCCCGATACGGCATGCTATCAGCATGCCAATGCTCCCTGGCGCAGGCAAACTGTGCGCCAGTCCACGATGGTCGCGCCCGCCATCGGACACTCTGGCGGCATCGGCGCATCCGCCATGTGGGCTGCCGGGATCCATAATAAAATACCGAACTGCCCACCAACCAAACGCCTGAGTCGATGACCGGAAACATCGCGAGCCAGGGACTCTCCGATGCAGCAACGCGCGAAGCCCTGCGCGAGCGCTGCCTCGGCCTTGTGCGTCGCTGGCAACCGCTTGCCCGCTCCGGTTGGGATCACAACGCCGCCCGCCTGCTCGGTGAGGAACTCGATCAGGTCGCATCGACCAGCGATGCCCTCGGCCTGCACGTACTGAATGGATCAGCGCTCGAACTGGCTGCGTATCTGTGCTCGTTCATCGACGACCAACTGGTACCGAACGAACGGGCGCTCGAACAGATGGCCGGGATGGTCAATACGCTGGGCGAAGCCTTGAGTGAACTGTCCGGCTCGGTCACGGCCGAAGTGCACGCGCTGCACCCTGACGAACCGTCTTCAGTCGCCAGCGAACCCGATTCCGGCGGCGCAACGCGCGCCACCCACGCGCATGCGATATGCATGCTTGGCGAAACCGTGCGCGCGGTCCCCGGCCTCGGTGCTGCGTTGCGCGAGCGCGGCTACCAGGTCAACGAGTTCGCCGAAATCGAATCCCTGCTCGCCTATCTCGGCGTCGCGATGCCCGGCGCGTTGTTGCTGGAAGCGCGCGATCTGCGCCATCTCGGCCGCATTCGCATGTGCCTGGGTACGACCGATGGCGAACTGCAGGCATTGCCATCGCTGCTCGTGTTCTCGCGCTCGGGTGATCTCGGCGATCGCCTGCTGGCGATGCGCGCCGGAGCCGCTGCCTTGTTCAGCGCGCCGCACGACTCGCTACGCGTCATCGCGCGACTCGACGAGCTGCTCATGCACGCGACACAGACGCCCTGGCGCGTGCTGCTTGCGGAAACCGATCGCGTGAGCGCTGCCGAACGTGCGCGCTGGCTGGCCGAGCGGGGCATGACCGTGCGCCTGGCTGCGAATGGACAAAGCGCGCTCGGCGCACTTGCCGATTTTCGTCCCGACATCATGGTCGTCGATCAGGAGCTTTCCGACGTCCACGGCCTCGAGCTGATCCAGCTCGTGCGCGGCCAGCCCGAACATGCGGCGCTGCCGATCGTCCTGATGTCGGGCAGCGGCGACATCGCGCAGCGCTTCGACGCGGTCGCAGCGGGCTGCGACGATGTCCTGCTCAAGCCGGTCAAGGCGCGCCACCTGACCCATGCCCTGCTGTCGCGTCTGGCGCGCGCGCGCTGGATGCGTGAACTGACAGGAGATTCCGGCAGCCGCGACACGCGCACCGGATTGCATTCACGAACGGTGCTGATCGAGAAACTCGCCGCCGCTGCCGGTGATCGTTCGGCCGCGCTCATGTGCATCGCGATCGATCATGCCGGCGATTTGCGCGAGAGCATCGGCTTCAGCGGACTGGCCGCGCTCGACGCGCATGTCGGCCAGATCCTGCGCGAGCGCCTCGACGTCACCGACCTCGCCGCGCATTACCAGGATTTCCACTATTTCGTGCTTGCCCATCGAAGCTCGCGCGGTGAAGTGACGCTGGCCGCCGAAAACGTGCGCAACGGACTCATGCAGCAATCCTTGAGTGTGGACGGCAAGCAATATGATCTCAGCACAAGCATCGGCCTCGCCCTGCTCGGCGGCGAACAGGTCAGTGTCGATGCGATGGTCAAGCATGCCGAAGCCGCGCAGATCGCAGCCAGCCACATGGGCGGCAACCGCGTGCTCTGGTACGAGGCGAAGGAAGCCGCGCTGCTGCCGAGCGACCCACTGCTCGCCGTACGCGCCGTCATGGGCCGTCCGCTCACCGCCGAACAGGCGAGCTTCGACTTCCTGCCGATCGTGCCGCTGGCCGGCAAGCTCAGCGGGCAGTTCGACCTGCTCTTCCGCGTGCGCAGCACGCAGTCACCGGGAAGTTCGGTCGGTTACGAGGATCTGGTCGGTGCCGCCGAGGAAACCAACCAGCTTACCGGGATCGATCGCAAACTCCTGCAGCACACGCTCGCGTTGCGCGTGGAGCAGCTCAAGCGCGGCCGCCAGTTGCGGATCTTCGTGCCGCAATCGGTCAGTTCCCTGCTTGCCACCGATCTTGCGTGGTGGCTCGAAAACGAACTCAAGCAGCATCACCTTTCGGGCACGGGCCTGACTCTCTGCCTGCCCTGCTCGCCGCTTATCGATGCCGGGGAGCGCGGACGCGAGCGCATCATTGAAATGCGCAGACTCGGCATCCGCATCTGCCTCAATGACTTCGGCCGCGACTGGGCCGCCGTGCATGCCCTGAAGCATCTGCATGCCGATTTCGTGCGCCTCGATCCGACCCTCGTACACGAACTCGGTGGCGTGCGTTCGATTTCCGACACCGTGCTCGCCCTCGTGCGCAAGGCGCATGCGTCGGGTGCAGCCGTGATCGCGCCGGAAGCCGACAATCTCAATCGCGCGCATCTGCTGTTGCGCCTCGGCGTCGACTACGCGGTCGGCCCGGCCTTTTCCCACTCGCTCGCGCAACCGGATTTCGACTTCAGCCGCCCGCTGTGGTGAATGCTCAGGGAACCAGGCTGCGCGCGCGTGAGCGCGTCATCGGGCCGAGCCGGATGCGATCGAACAACGCATCCACCGCACTCATGTCGGGAGTGCGCCGGCTGTAGTCATGCAGTTCGACCGGCACCGGCGCATCGAGCGCGATGCCGGTCAACTGACGCGACAGTCGTGCCAGCGGCTCATGTTCGCGCAAGCGCCGGGCGGTCGCCGCGGCACCACGCAGGCGCAGGAATGCCACCTCGTCCGAACGTGCGAGCAGCGCATCAAGCGTTCCGAAATGCGCGAGCAGCGCCGCTGCCGTTTTCGCGCCGATACCGGGCACACCGGGAATATTGTCGATCGCGTCGCCCATCAGCGCGAGATAATCGGCGACCTGTCCGGGATGCACGCCAAGCCGCTCCTTGACGCCATCCGCATCCCAGCGCTGGTCGCGCGCGAAATCCCATTGTTCGACGCGCTCACACACGAGTTGGCCGAAATCCTTGTCGGCCGAGACGATCACCGCATCGACCGCATGCCGATGCAAGGCGGTGACCGCGCTGCCGATCAGGTCGTCCGCTTCATACAGCGTGTCGGTCAGCACGGTGAGCCCGAGCGCGGCGGCGACCTCGCGGCAATAGTCGAACTGGCGCACGAGTTCAGCCGGTGGCAATTCGCGATTGGCCTTGTAGTCGGCATAGATGCCGTTGCGGAATGAACTGGTCAGCGACTGATCGAAGGCGACCGCGACATGGCTCGGCTTCACGCGTTCCAGCAGTTCGAGAAGGAAACGCGTGAACCCATGCACCGCATTGACAGGATGTCCATCGACGTCGGTGAAATCCTGCGGGATCGAATGCCAGGCGCGGAAGACGTAGAGGCTGGCGTCGATCAGGTGCGCCTTGCCGCTGATCACCATGTTCAAGGCGTCCACTCGCTGACCAGGGCGGCAGCATCTGGCCGTGCGTGTTCGCCGGCCGGCGCCGAGATGCTGCCGATATGCACAAATCCAACAATCCCTTCACCATCGACCAGGCCGAGCCGGCGCATGACCTCGGCGTCATAAGCCATCCAGGCAGTCAGCCATTGCGCGCCGAAACCCATTGCCTGGGCACCGAGCAACAGGTTGTAGGCGACGCAACCCGCACTGAGCAGTTGCTCCTGCTCGGGCACCTTGTGGCCTTTCACGATGCGCGAGATCACCGTCACGATCAGCGGCGCGGCATTGAAGCGGTTGCGATCCTTTTCCAGCGCTGCAGCCGGCGCGGACGGATCGTTGCGCGCATGGATGCTGGCCAGATGCTCGCCGAGTTCGCGCCGAGCCGTGCCGCGAATCAGCAACAGGCGAAACGGTTCGAGCCGGCCGTGATCCGGCACCCGGATTGCCGCTGCGAGCAGCGCATCCAGTTGTGCGGGATCGGGCCCGGGTTCCACGAGCGAGCGCGACGGCACCGACAGGCGCTGGTTGAGGAAATCGAGGGACATGGCAAATTCCAGGGCAAAGAGCCCCAGTCTAATGCAGCCGCATATGGGCGGCGCCGCGGCGGGGTGCTACTGCGTTCAAAACGCTGTCTCCCTGACGCCTGTCCCCGATGAAGGAATGCGTAGGTATTCGCATAAATATTGGGCTAGGATGCAGGCCGGACTGGTTGTCGGGGAGGGGTCATGTCGGTTGTCGTTGCCGTATTGCGAGAATCAGCGCCGGGCGAACGCCGCGCTGCGCTGACGCCCGAGGTCGCCAAGAAGCTCAAGGCGCGTGGCGCGCAGATCGTCCTTGAAAAAGGCGCCGCCGAATCCGCTTACTTCGCCGACAGCGCCTTCGTCGACGCCGAAGTCGTGGCCGATGGCCCTTCCGCCCTCGCGCGCGCCGACGTGCTGCTGCGCGTGCAGCCGCCGTCGGTCGATGAGATCGCGCACCTGAAGGAAGGCGCCGTCGTCATCGCGCACCTGCAGCCGCATCTCGCGCCCGAGCGCGTGAAGGCGTTGCGCGACCGCAAGATCACCGCCTTCGCCATGGAACTGCTGCCGCGCACGACGCGCGCGCAGGCGATGGACGTGCTTTCCTCGCAGGCCGGCGTCACCGGCTACAAGGCCGTGCTGATCGCCGCCGAGGCCGCGCCAAAATTCTTCCCGATGCTGACCACGGCAGCGGGCACGATCCGCCCGAGCAAGGTGCTGATCGTCGGCGCCGGCGTCGCCGGCTTGCAGGCGATTGCCACCGCGCGCCGCCTCGGCGCCCAGGTCGAAGGCTTCGATGTGCGCCCGGAAACGCGCGAACAGATCGAATCACTCGGCGCCAAGTTCCTCGATCTCGGTGTTTCCGCAGCGGGCAGTGGCGGTTATGCGCGCGAGCTGACTGCCGAAGAACGCGAGCAACAGCAAAAGGCGCTGGCCGATCACCTGAAAGGCATCGACGTGGTCGTCACCACCGCCGCCGTGCCGGGCCGCAAGGCGCCGCGCATCATCAGCGCCGCGATGATCGCCGGCATGAAACCGGGTACCGTGATCGTCGATATCGCTGCCGAATCCGGCGGCAATACCGAACTGAGCGAGCCCGGGAAAACCATCGTCACGCCGAATGGCGTCAGCGTGATCGGCACGGTCAACCTGCCGGCGACCACGCCGATCCATGCCAGCGAGATGTACGCGCGCAATCTCTACAACTTCCTCGAACTGTCCCTTGCCGACGGCGTGCTCACGCTCGACTGGGATGACGAGCTGATCGCCAGGACCTGCCTCACGCACGCCGGCGAGATCAGGCACGAACCGACAAAACAACTGATTGAAGGAGCTGCGCCGTGATCGATGGCTTTCTTGCGCTCTACATCTTCATGCTCGCCGCCTTCACCGGCAAGGAGATCATCGGCCGCGTTCCGGTGATCCTGCATACGCCGCTGATGTCGGGCTCCAACTTCGTGCATGGCATCGTGCTGGTCGGCGCGATGATCGCGCTCGCGCATGCCGACAGCACGCTGGGCAAGATCATCGGCTTCATCGGGGTCGCACTCGGCGCGGGCAACGCGGCCGGCGGCTACGTGGTCACCGAACGCATGCTCGAGATGTTCAAGTCGAGCAAGGACAAGTAATCGTCCTCACCCATGCCCCTGCTCAGCACACGCAGGCGCACGGGCGCGTCGCCAATGCATCGATCGCGGTCAATCGACCGCTCGTGATTCTTCAACACGCATACCGGGGAAACTGGGCATGGCCTTTCAAGAAACGCTGATCTGGATCGCCAAGGCGAGCTACTTTCTCGCGGCCGTCCTGTTCATCCTCGGCATCAAGCGCATGTCGTCCCCGGTCACCGCGCGAAAAGGCATCGTGCAGGCCGGCATCGGCATGGTCATCGCCACGCTGGCCACGTTCGCCATCACCGGCGGCAACAATATCGCGCTGATCATCGGCGCGATCGCCATCGGCGTCATCCCGAACTGGCTCTGGGGCAAGAAGGTCGCGATGACCGACATGCCGCAGATGGTCGCCCTGTTCAACGGCATGGGCGGCGGTTCGGCCGCTGCGATCGGCGCGG
>JBEBXZ010000050.1:0-7916 GCA_040391335.1 Dokdonella fugitiva
AATGCGCGCGGCTGGCCTGCGACGGATTCCTCGCTGGTCTCCGTGCTGCTCATGGAGATTGGCGTTCCCGCACGATCGAATTCGATGGCGAGGTGCTGGCGCGTGGTCACGCTCGAATCGCTGACCACGCGACTGCTTTCGAAGCTGCCGATCTTGCGGCCATCCAACACCACGCTGAACCATTGTTCCTGCGTGGGAGCCGCAGGGGCCGCGAGCGGGAGGAGCAGGACGAGTAGAGCAGGAAGATGGCGCATGAAGAAGCCCGTGAAGAGGATCGCCCATTGTGCCGCAGCGGCTACAATCGCGCGCAATCCTGGAGAGTATCCGCATGAAACCGTTTGGCACACCGCATACCGGCAGCGCGATCCGCGCGATGCTGCTTGGCTCTGGCGAACTCGGCAAGGAGGTCGCGATCGAACTGCAACGTTTTGCCGTTGAGGTGATCGCGGTCGATCGCTATGCGAACGCCCCGGCCATGCAGGTGGCGCATCGCAGCCATGTGATCAACATGCTGGACGGTGACGAGATCCGGCGTCTGGTTGCGCTCGAAAAGCCCGATCTCGTCGTGCCCGAAATCGAAGCGATCGACACGCCGACCCTGGTCGCGCTGGAACGCGAGGGTCTGAACGTGATTCCGACTGCCCGCGCCGCATGGCTCACGATGAATCGCGAAGGGATCCGTCGCCTGGCCGCGGAAGAGCTTGGCTTGCCGACTTCGCCCTATCGTTTTGTCGACACGCGTGAGGAATATCACGCGGCGGCGCGCGTGCTCGGCCTGCCGTTCGTGATCAAGCCGGTGATGAGTTCATCGGGCAAGGGACAGAGCGTGGTGCGCGATGCGGCTGAGCTCGATGCCGCCTGGGATTATGCACAATCGGGCGGGCGTGCCGGACAGGGGCGTTGCATCGTCGAGGGTTTCGTCGATTTCGACTATGAAATCACCTTGTTGACCGTGCGCCACATTGGCGGCACGGGTTTCTGTGCGCCGATCGGACATCGGCAGGAAGCCGGCGACTATCGCGAATCCTGGCAACCGCAGCCGATGAGTGACGTTGCGCGCGCGGAAGCGGAGCGCCAGGCGCGCGTGATTACCGAAGCACTTGGCGGGCGCGGCGTTTTCGGTGTCGAGTTCTTCGTCAAGGGCGATGCGGTGATCTTTTCGGAAGTCAGCCCGCGCCCGCACGATACGGGTCTGGTCACGCTGATTTCACAGGAGCTGTCGGAATTTTCGCTGCATGCGCGGGCGATTCTCGGTTTGCCGGTTCCGCACATCCGCGAACTGGGTCCTTCGGCGTCGTGCGCCGTGCTGGTCGCGGGCGACGGGGCCGGGATCGTCTACGACGGTGTGGCCGAAGCGCTGGCCGAACCGGACACGATGCTGCGCATCTTCGGCAAGCCCGAAGTGCGTGGAACGCGACGCATGGCGGTCACGCTGGCGCGGGGCGATTCGATCGAGGAGGCGCGACGCAAGGCCTGCGCAGCGGCCGATTGCCTGCGTGTCGAGGTGTCTTGAACGAGATTGCGCCGTACGGATGAAGCGCGCATCTCAGGCCACGTGCAGTTTCCATTGGCCTTGATCGAGGATCTCGATGGGGCGATAGCGCATCTTGTAGTCCATTTTCGGATGGCCGGCGATCCAGAAGCCGAGATAGAGATACTCGAGATCCTGTTCGCGGGCGATCCGCAACTGGCTCAGGATCGCGAAACTGCCCAGTCCGCGTGCGGATTCGTCGGGATCAAAGAATGTATAGACAGCCGACATGCCGCTGGCGCAGAAGTCCGTGACGGCGACTGCAAGCAGTCGTTCGTCCGCCCGGAATTCGATGAATCGCGTCGGACTCCAGCCTGTATAGAGAAAACGCGCGAAGTCCTCGGGATGGGCATCGTCCATGCCGCCATCGTGATGTCGAATCTGCAGATAGCGCTGGTAGAGGCTGAAACGTTCTTCGTTGAAGCCCGCGTCAACGATCTTGATCGTGAGGTCGCGATTCCTCGCGATGCAGCGCCGCTGGCTGCGATCCGGAAGGAAATCGGCAACCGGAATCCGGCAGGCGATGCAGGCTCGACAGTTCGTGCAATGCGGAATGTAGACATGCCCGCCGGCACGCCGGTAGCCGCGTTGCAGGCTCAGTTCGTAAAGATCGGGAAGTTGCGGCGAACCCGGATCGATCACGAGGTTCTGTGCCATGCGTTCAGGGTAGTAACCGCAGGCATGGGGCAGGGTCTGGAACAGACGGACGATATCCGAGCGCATGCCGCATTGTGCCTCAGCGCGCAGGCGCGTGGTCGGCTGGCTGACTGAATGGCGCGCTGTATGCACGCACCATTCAGTTGCCGGCTCAGCGCATCAGGTAGGTGCTGCCGATGAGCAGGATCACACCGCCGATCAACGCAAGCAGGACCATGCGGAAACGCATCGAATTCGCCTTGTGCCTTCCTGGATCCACCGGCGAGCGGGCCGCGGCGAGTTCATCGGCGAAGCGTGTGGCAGGTTCAAGCCCGGCTTCGCGCAGGAGTTCGCGCGCGCGCGTCTGGTCATTCGAATCAGTCACCCATACCTGCGGCCAGGATTCGCTTTCACCGCGTTGTGAATAGCTGAAGCGCTTCCACCTGCCGCCCTGCCAGTCGCTGCGGTTGCGCATCGTGGTGGCGATATGGTTTTCGTTGAGCAGGGCGATGACGCGTTCGACGTTTTCGAGTCGTGGCGAGGTGTAGATCTGGCGCATGGGATTGTCCTCTCAAGCTTCGTCGACGACGCGGATCAAACCTTCCTGGGCGGTCGATGCAACGAGTATTCCATCCCGGGTGAAGATCATGCCACGTGCGAGACCGCGGGAATGCTGGGCGCTCGGGCTGTCGCACGAATACAGCAGCCACTCGTCGGTGCGAAACGGGCGATGGAACCATATCGCATGATCGAGGCTGGCCATGCGCACGTTGGGCTGCAGGTAGGAGATCGCATGCGGAAACGTGGTGGTGCCGATCAGATGGAAGTCCGAGGCATAGGCCAGCAACGAGCGATGCAGCACTTCGCTGTCAGGTACGCGGTCGATGAGCCGGAACCAGACGTTCTGGTAGGGCGGCTGCTTGGTCGGATGCACCTCGTTGCGCGGATGCACATGCCGGAACTCAAATGGGCCCGAGTTGTTGAGCCAGCGCTGGCGCTTGGCCGGCACGCGACCGAGTTCGTCGGCGGAAACCATGTCGACTTTCGGCAGGTCTTCCGGCATCGGCACCAGCGGCATCGGGAACTGATGCTCGGCGCCGGGTTCCGGAACATGGAACGAGGCCGTCATCGTGAATATCGGTTGTCCATGCTGGATGGCGACGACGCGCCGCGCCGAAAAACTCTGGCCATCGCGGGTGCGTTCGACGTTGTAGATGATCGGTGCGTCGATATCGCCCGCGCGCAGGAAATAGGCATGCAGCGAGTGCGCATTGCGTGTCGGATCGACGGTTTGCTGGGCGGCGGACAGCGATTGTCCAAGCACCTGGCCGCCGAAAACATAGCGCGTACCGATGTCGCGGCTCTGTCCGCGGAAAAGGTTGTCCTCCAGCCTTTCAAGCTGGAGCAGCGCGATCAACTCGCGAACGATGGATGTGGACATGGACGATGAGGAAGAACGAGGTGCGCCATTATAGCCAAGCGGGACGGCTCAGTCCGGCGTGGCCCAGGCTTGCAGGCCGCTCGCGGCGCGCACTTCGCTCCAAGGAAACATCGGCCCTGGATCGAGCCTTCGCGCCAGCATCAATGAAGGATCGTCGTTTGCCGGTTCGGTGCGGCGGTCGAGCACGTCATGTCCGGCGATCCAGCGCAGTTGCGGCAGTTCGCTGCGCAACTGGCTCAGCAGCGAGAGCAGCGATGCGATCTGTTCGATCGTATAGGGTTCGCTGAAAGCCTGGTGGCGGGAGTCCCCCCAGTGCGGATAGCGCCCGAGGTTGATCAGTTCGATACCGATCGAACGCGCGTTGTATTGAAAGGTGTGATGCGCGACGCGGGTATCCGCGACGAAACGGAACGTGCGCCCATCGCGATCGATGTAGTAATGCCCACTATTGCCCGTTTGCGTGCCCGCGTGCTGGATGCGTTCGCCATAGCTGCGCGCCATCGCCATATCGGGCAGTTCGGTGCAATGGATCACGACGAGGTCGATCGCCGAAATGTCGCGCTCGGCGAGGCGTTCCTCGTAGGGCAGTGGCCAGTCGTGGATGGGAAGGTTGGGCATGCGCCCAGTTTCGCATGCACTCCTGCCACCCGCCTATTGACGGGCAAGCGGCCCGCCGCGATGGCCTCCGTTTTCTCCTGCGGACTTGGCGAGAACGACCTGGTTTTTTCGTGGATGCGCCGCGGGTTTCCTGGCCGTGTCCGGCGTTGCTGCTTCATTGTTGGTGTTAGCATCGCGCGTTTTGGCGGACCCGATCCCTTGAAAGGAACGATCATTCTCTCGCACGGCCTCGAAAGCGGCCCGCACGCGACCAAGGTCAGCGCGCTTGCCGCGGTCGCCGGCGAGCTGGGGTGGGCGAGCGTGCGCCCGGATTACCGGGACCTCGATGCGACGCGCGATGTCATGGCGATCAGCGCGCGGACCGCACGTGCGGTCGAATCGGCACCGACCGAAGGCCGCGTGATCTTCGCCGGATCGAGCATGGGTGCGTTCATTTCAGGATTTGCTTCGTTGCAGCGTCGGTGCGAAGCCTTGTTCCTGCTTGCCTTGCCGGTCGGCGTTCCGGGCTATCCGATGGCGTATGACGCGGCACGCGTGCCGACCGTGCTCGTGCATGGCTGGCGCGATGAAATCTGTCCGGTCGAGGCGGCGATCGATTTCGCGCGCGGGCGCGGCGATACCTTGCACCTGGTGGATGATGACCATCGCCTCGGTGCGCACGTCGACTACTGCGCTGAGGCGTTCCGCCAACTGCTGCTGAGGCTGGAATCCTGATGCGCAATTTTTTCGCGACCTGTCCGAAAGGACTCGAATACCTGCTGCGCGACGAGCTTGCCGCGCTCGGCGCCAGCGATGTGCGCGAGGCATTGTCCGGCGTCCATTTCAGCGGCGAGTTGAGCATCGGCTATCGCGCATGCCTCTGGTCGCGACTGGCGAGTCGCATCCTCATGCCACTGGCCGAGTTCGCCGCAGCCGACGAACTGGCGCTGTACGACGGCGTGCAGACGATCGACTGGTCGCAGCATCTCGATGAAAGCGGCACCCTCGCGGTGGATGCGGTCAGCAATGCGAGCCTGCTGCGGCATACGCGCTATCTTGCACAGCGCGTGAAAGACGCGGTGGTCGACCAGTTCCGCGATCGCAATGGTGAGCGACCCGGCGTCGATCTGGAACGTCCGTCGATTCGCCTGAACCTGTTGTTGCGCAAGGACCGCGCGACGCTGTCGCTGGATCTTTCCGGCACGCCCCTGCATCGGCGCGGTTATCGCGTTGGCCAGGGTGAGGCACCGCTGAAGGAAAACCTCGCCAGCGCGATGTTGCTGCGCGCCGGCTGGCCGCAGATCCATGCCGATGGCGGTGGTCTGGTCGATCCGATGTGTGGATCGGGCACCTTGCTGATCGAAGGCATCTTGATCGCGGCAGACGTCGCGCCCGGACTCAAGCGTGACTATTTCGGTTTCCTCGGCTGGCGTGGTCATGCCCCGGATGCCTGGAATGAGTTGCTGGACGAGGCGAAGACGCGTGCGGAAACTGGATTGCGCGCCCTGCAGCCGGTGTTTTTCGGTTACGACAGCAACCCGGTCGTCCTGACGGAAGCAAGGCGCAATGCGCAACAGGCTGAACTGAGCGGCTTCGTGCGTTTCGAGCGTCAATCCATCGAACACCTCAAGCGGCCGTCCGATGCGCAAACGCCGGGTTTGCTGATCTGCAATCCGCCGTACGGCGAGCGCATCGGCCAGCAGGCCGAGCTGGTGCCGATCTATCGGGCCATCGGTGAACGCGCGCGTGCCGAATTCGACGGTTGGCGCGTTGCCGTGATCACCTCGGACGAGGATCTCGGGCGTTCGATCGGCTTGCGCGCGCGCAAGCACTACGCGCTCTACAACGGCGCACTCGAATGCCGCTTCTATTTGTTCGAGATCGGCGGCGACTCGGTTCCCACGCCACGCGTGGCTGCCGATCAGGTGCTTACGCCGGGCGCCGAGGCGGTCGCCAATCGCATCCGCAAGACCTCGCGTCACCTACGCAAGCGGCTGGAACGCGAGGAAGTGAACTGCTGGCGTGCCTACGACGCCGATATCCCGGAATACGCTGCCGCCATCGACGTCTACGTGGGTACTCCGGAAAACCAGTTGCAGGTCACGCCAAAAGCCTATGTGCACGTGCAGGAATACGCGCCGCCCAAGGAAATCCCCGAGCACGTTTCAAGCGCGCGACTCAGCGAACTCGTGCTGGGTGCGTGTGCCGCCCTTGAGGTGCCGCGCGAGCGGGTCGCGATAAAAAGCCGTTACAAGGCGAAGGGCGGCGGCAAGTACGGTCGCATGGACGAACGTGGCCAATTCCTGGTTGTCGAGGAAGGTGGCCTGCGTTTCCGCGTGAACCTGTACGACTATCTCGATACGGGCCTGTTTCTCGATCATCGCCCCGTACGAGCCGGCTTGCGCGAACGCGCGCGCGGAGCGCGGTTCCTCAATCTGTTCTGTTACACGGCGACCGCCAGCGTCTACGCAGCCGCGGGCGGTGCGCGCTCGACGACGAGCGTCGACCTGTCGGCGACCTATCTGGATTGGGCGGCGAAGAATCTCGCGTTGAACGGTTTTGGCGACACAACGCATCACCTGGTGCAGGCCGATTGCCTGCAATGGCTGGCGCACGATACGGGCGAGTACGACCTGATCTTCGTTGATCCGCCGACGTTCTCGAATTCCAAGCGCGCCGACGATTTCGACGTGCAGAAGGAGCATGGGCGCCTGCTGGCCTTGTGTGCCGAGCGCCTCGCGTTCGGTGGCCTGATCGTGTTCTCGAACAATTTCCGGCGCTTCAAACTCGATGCGGAGATCTCCGAGCGCTTCGACGTGCGCGATATCGGCGCGGCGACGATTCCGTTCGATTTCTCACGCAACGCGCGTATTCACCAATGTTACGAGCTGCGCCCGCGCTGAGCATTTCAGTGTTGATTCAGTGACCAGCACGCACGATCCGTCCGCAACCCAGGAGGATGAGTCAATGCTCGTTTCACGTCGTATCGGTTCCCGCATGGTTCTTGCTGCCCTGATGCTCGTCGCCGCAATGGTGATCGCGCCGAGTGCGTTTGCCCGCGGACACAGCCACAACTCGTGGAGCATCGGTTTTTCCGGCCCGGGATACAGCGTCGGATATTCGGATTGCCGTCACTGCGGCGGTGGCTACTGGAGCGGAAATGTCTACGGTGGCTACTACGCGCCTGTCTATTCGGGTTATCCCTCATATGTGTCGTATGGTCCTTCGTACTATGATTACCCGGCTTACTACGGTGGATATGGCTACGCGCCGCGTTACCCGGTAAATCCTCATCGTCCGGTGACCCGTCGCGTGGTGACACGCGAGGTGCGTTACTACGATGATCACGGGCGTCGTGACAGCTATCGTCGCGACAGCTATCGCAACGATCGCGACTACGGCCGTGACCGAGGCTATCAGCGGGCGAGCTACTACGACCGCGGTCGCTGAATAAATCAAAGCGTTCAGGACGTCATGCGATTCGTCGCCTGTCGTCCGTCCGGACCCCGCGTCGATTTCCCCTGATCGCCGCGGGGTCATCTTTTTTCAGGCTCACACAAACCCTGCCATCCGGGCGATTGCGCCGGCAGGCCGGTTTCCGGTAGCGTGCCGGATCTGCCCAACGCGATCCGGCGCCATCTGGTCGAGAGCGGAGGCCGCGCCATCCATACGTTTCGCTAACGCGTGCAAGACTATGATTCACGTCAGATG
>JBEBXZ010000051.1:0-7811 GCA_040391335.1 Dokdonella fugitiva
GGGCGTTGCCGCTCCGCATTTGGTTCAGAGGAAATCCACCATGCAGATCCGCAGTGACAGCTTTGAATCCATGCAGCCGATCCCGGCCGAGTTCGCATTCGGCAAGCCCGGGGCCGGTGGCGAACCGTGTGTATTGTCCGACAACCGCAATCCGCATCTGGCCTGGAAATCCGCGCCGGCCGGTACGCGCTCGTTCGTGCTGACCTGCATCGATGTCGACGTGCCGAGCGTCGGTGATGACGTCAACCAGGCGGGTCGCAGCGTGCCGGTGGATCTGCCGCGCGTCGAATTCGTGCACTGGCTGATGATCGACATCGCGCCCGAATTCGGCGAACTGGGCGCGGGTAGCTGTGCGGAAGGTGTCGTCGCGCATGGCGAGCAGGATCCGTTCGGCCCGCCCGGATCGAAACAGGGCATCAACGACTACACCGGCTGGTTCGCGGGCGATGCCGACATGGCCGGCGATTACTACGGCTACGACGGCCCCTGTCCGCCGTGGAACGATGAACGCGTGCATCGCTATCACTTCCGCATCCACGCGCTGGATGTGCCGACGCTCGGCCTGTCCGGCCGCTTCGATATCGCCGAACTGCGTCGCGCGATGGCGGGTCACGTGCTGGCGGAAGCGGAGATCGTCGGGACCTATACGCTGAATCCTGCACTGAAGGCCTGAGTACCCGGGAATCGCGACATCGACTGCGATCACGGTCGACGTCCGGATCAGGCGCCCGATGGAACCAGCAACAGCAGGAGCGCGCCGAGCACGATGCGGTAGACCGCGAAAGGCCGGTAGCTGTGGCTCTTGATGTAGCCGAGCAGCCAGCGCACGGCGATGAAGGCGGTCACGGTCGCTGCCGCGAATCCGACGCCGAGTGCGAGCCAGTCCTCGGCGCCGGTTCCCGCGCGCAGTTGCTTGAGGATCTGGTAGCCGCTCGCCGCATACATGGTCGGGATGCCGACGAGGAAGGCGAATTCGGTTGCCGCTGGCCGGTTGCCGGTGCCGGCCAGCATCGCGGTGAAGATCGTCGCCGCCGAGCGTGACGTTCCGGGAAAGATCGCCGCGACGATCTGCGCCAGCCCGACCAGGATCGCGACTTTCCAGGTGATCGCGCTTTTTTCCTCGCGATCGCGCGTCAGCCGTTCCGCGGCAAGGATCCAGAAGCCGCCGATGATCAGTGCGATCGCGATCGGCGTGACGTGATCCGGCAGCGTGAAGCCGAGTCTGGTCACGATGAAGCCGAGCACCGCGGTGATCGCGAAGGCGGCACCGAGCTTGCACAGATAGTCGCGGTTTTCCGCGAGGCGCCAGCCGGTCGCGAGTTGCCATAGCCGCCTGCGATAGACGAGGGTGACGGCGAGGATCGCGCCGGCCTGGATCACGATGTTGAAAGTATCCGAGCGTGCGCCGAGCCAGTGCTGGGCGATCAGCAGATGGCCGGTGCTCGAGATCGGCAGGAACTCGGTGAGGCCCTCGATGATGCCAAGCAGGATGACCTTAATGAGATCGGGCACGTCGTCGTATCCGCAACAGGAAAGCCCGCAAGCATAGGCCAGAAAGCGCTTGTCACGAACGGCGAGGTGGCATGGCCGCCAATCAGTGCGAGAATCGCGCGCCCGCTGCGCCGGGATCCGGCGATTCCGGTTCCACTCATTTCCAAGAGGTTGTGCAATGTCCGCTTCCAACGTGCTCCAGATGATCAAGGATCAGGAGATCGAGTTCGTCGACCTGCGCTTCACCGACATGCTCGGCAAGCAGCACCACATGACGTTCCCGGCGCATTCCGTCGACGAGTCCTTCTTCGAGGACGGCAAGATGTTCGATGGCTCGTCGATCGCGGGCTGGAAAGGCATCAGCGAATCGGACATGGTGCTGATGCCCGATCCGGAGAGTGCGATCCTCGATCCTTTCATGGCCGATCCGACCCTGGCGATCACCTGCGACGTGCTCGAGCCGCACACGATGCAGGCCTATTCGCGCGACCCGCGTTCGCTGGCCCGTC
This sequence comes from Dokdonella fugitiva, assembly GCA_040391335.1. Lineage (GTDB taxonomy): Bacteria > Pseudomonadota > Gammaproteobacteria > Xanthomonadales > Rhodanobacteraceae > Dokdonella > Dokdonella fugitiva_A. The sequence continues at coordinate 2,001 of JBEBXZ010000051.1, forward strand.
GCGCCGAGGCCTATCTGAAATCGACCGGCATCGCCGATACGGCGTTCTTCGGACCGGAGCCGGAGTTCTTCATCTTCGATTCGGTGCGCTGGCAGAACGACATGGGCAAGGTGTCCTTCGAGATCGAATCCGAGGAGGCCGCGTGGGCGTCGGGCAAGCGCTTCGAAGGTGGCAACACGGGCTATCGTCCGGGCGTGAAGGGCGGCTACCTGCCGCTGCCGCCGAGCGATTCCTTCCAGGACCTGCGCAGCGAGATGTGCAAGGTGCTCGAGCGCGTCGGCCAGGTCGTCGAAGTGCATCACCACGAGGTGGCGACCGCCGGGCAGTGCGAAATCGGCACGCGCTTCAACACGCTGCTCAGGAAGGCCGATGAACTGATGACGATGAAATACGTCATCCGCAACGTCGCCCACCAGTACGGCAAGACCGCGACCTTCATGCCCAAGCCGCTGGTGGGCGACAACGGTTCCGGCATGCACGTGCACCAGTCGCTGGCGAAAGGGGGCGTGAACCTGTTTGCCGGCGATCTCTACGGCGGTTTGTCGCAGACGGCCCTGTGGTACATCGGCGGCATCTTCAGGCATGCGCGCGCGATCAACGCTTTCGCCAACGCGTCGACCAACAGCTACAAGCGACTCGTGCCCGGGTTCGAGGCGCCGGTCATGCTCGCGTACTCCGCGCGCAATCGCTCGGCGAGCTGCCGCATCCCGTTCGTCAACAATCCGAAGGGACGTCGCATCGAGATGCGCTTCCCGGACCCGGTCAACAGCGGATACCTGACGTTTGCCTCGCTGTTGATGGCGGGCCTCGACGGCATCCTCAACAAGATCGATCCGGGCGCTCCGTCGGACAAGGATCTGTACGACCTGCCGCCCGAAGAGGAAAAGAACATCCCGCAGGTCTGCTCGAGCCTGGACCAGGCGCTGGAAGCGCTCGACAGGGATCGCGCGTTCCTCACCGCGGGCGGCGTGTTCTCGGATGATTTCATCGACGCCTACATCGAGACCAAGATGCAGGAAGTGACCCGCTTCCGCGCGGCGACGCATCCGCTGGAATACCAGATGTACTACGCGATCTGATGGATGCCGCACCCTCCGGCACTTGTTTCCTTCCGGAAGGTGTGTTCGTGACGTGGCGCACGATTCGGGGGATCGCGCCACCCGGGAGCGTGGCGCGATCCATCCCCATCACATAAGTTCGGGTGTCCCCCCTGTTCCGGGCTCTCGCACTTCGGGAGTTCATGACATGCACCAGCAGCTCGCGCGCCGCGTCGCGGTGTCATCCGTACTGTTTGCCCTTGCCCTTTCGGTTGCTCCGCTTGCTGCCGCACCCGCCAAGAGCACCGCCGATCCATCGTTTGCGCTGGAACGCGGTGCCGATGGCGTCCAGGTCTATGTCGCGTCACGCCTGCGCGTCGACGAACTCATCAACCGGCATCTCGCGACCTGGAAGCCCGGCGCCCCGTTGCGCTTCGCCGAGCCCTACGAGGTTGCCTTTTCCACCCGGACGCTGGGCGACTGGACCGCGGGCGATGATGGCTTCGACACCTGGCAGGTGCGCCTGCGCGTGCCCTCGGCGGTTTCGATCAATCTCGGCTTCAGCCGCTACGTGATGCCGCAGGACGGCACGCTGACGCTGTACAGCGCCGACAAGTCGAGGAAGATCCGCGCGTTCACCGCTGCCGACAATGGCGCGCATGGACAATTGTGGACGCCGATGCTCGATGGCGAGGAGATCCTCGTCGAGGCGCGGGTCCCGAAGCTGCGCCGCGATTCGCTCGAGCTCGAGCTGGCCTCGATCAACGCGGGTTTCACCGATTTCAACAATCCAATGGCCGTGCTTTCGGGGTCGTGCAACATCGACGTCGTATGCCCGCAGGGCGATGCGTGGCGCGACCAGATCCGCTCGGTCGGCGCCTATTCCCGAGGCGGCATCGACTATTGTTCGGGCGCCCTCGTCAACAACATGCGCAACGACGGCAAGTCGTACTTCCTGACCGCCTATCATTGCGGTGTCACCGCCTCGACGCAGGCCTCGGTCGTCATCTACTGGAACTACGAGAACTCGACCTGCCGCGCCCCCGGATCGGGCGCGAGCGGCGGCCCCGGTGATGGCAGTCGCGCCGAATTCAGCTCGGGCGTGGTCGTTCGCGGCACGAGCTCGGCGACCGACTTCACCCTGGTCGAGACGCAGACACCGGTCGATCCCGCATTCGACCTCTACTGGTCGGGTGTCGATGCGTCGGCCACGCTTGCTCCGGGTGCCGTGGGCATCCATCACCCAAGGGTCGAGGAGAAGCGCATCAGCTTCGCCAATGATCCACTGACCGTGACCGACTATCTCGGCACCACCGTTCCAGGCAATGGCACGCACCTGCGGGTCTTCACCTGGCAACAGGGCACGACTGAAGGTGGCTCGTCCGGTTCGCCGATCTTCAATCCGGACAACAAGCGCATCGTCGGCCAGTTGCACGGTGGCTATGCCGCCTGCAACGACACGCGTTCGGACTGGTATGGCTGGACCAATGTCTCGTGGAATGGCGGTGGAACGGCGGCGACTCAGCTCAAGGCCTGGCTCGATCCTGACAACACCGGTACGCAGAGCTTTGATGGGCGAGACGGTGCCCCGTTCACGCTGGCCGTGGACCCCTCCACCGTGGGCGTCTGTGCAACTGCTGCAAGCACGGACATTGGCCTGACGATCGGCAGCACGCCAGGCTTCAGCGGCCTCGTCGACCTCAGTGCGAGCGGCGCGCCAACCGGCAGCACGACGGCATTTGCCCCTGCCACGGTCGCAGCGCCCGGCACCTCGACCCTGACCGTCGGCGGTCTGGCCGGGGCGACGGCTGGAAACTACAACCTCGCGATCACCGGCACGAGCGGCGCCGACAGCGTCACGCGGACCGTTCCATTTGCACTGAGCAGCGCGGCTCCGGTTGCCCCGGCGCTGACCCTGCCGGCGAACGGTGCGACCGGGCTCGGCAGCCAGCCCACGCTGAGCTGGGCTGCTTCCGCAGGTGCGCTCGAGTACCACCTGCAGGTCGCAACCGATGCGGGGTTCGCCAATCTGGTCGTGGACCAGGTCGTGAGCGGTACGAGCTATGCGGTTCCGACACCGCTGGCTGGCAACACCACCCATCACTGGCGGGTCACGGCGACGAACTATTGCGGTGACGCGCCGGTATCGGAGGTCTTCACCTTCAAGACCGCCTCGGCGCCCGGGCAGTGCGACGATTCGACCGTTCAGACCACGCTGTTCGAGGATGACATCGAATCCGGCACGAACGGCTGGACCACGACCGGCAGTACCGGTGCGAGTACCTGGGTACGCAGCACGGCACGCGCCAACTCGGGGACCTACTCGTGGTACGCGAACGACCTCGGCACGGTCAGCGACCAGCGCCTCGTGTCGCCCGCGATCGTGCTGCCGGCGAACGAGAATCCGCTCACGCTGAGCTTCGCCAACTGGCGCCTGATCGAGCAGAACGGCGCGGCCGCCTGCCATGACGGCGGCATCCTCGAAGTCTCGACGGATGGCACGACGTTCACCCAGGTGCCGTCCGCAAGGATCATCGGTGGCGGCGCATATCGCGGCGTGATCGGCAGCACCTACGGCAATCCACTCGGTGGATCGCAGGCCTGGTGCAACGATCCGGCCCGGCCTTTCACCGAGGGTCCGGTACTGGTCGATCTCGGCGACTACGCCGGGCAGAGCGTGCATCTGCGCTTCCGCCTCGGCACCGACAGTTCGGTATCGAAGGAAGGCTGGTACGTCGATGACGTCAAGGTCACTTCCTGCTCGGCCGGGGAAGTCGACGTGATCTTCGCCGACGGTTTCGAAGGCAAGCCCTGAAGCACGATGCCTGTGTGCGACGGGGAAGCATGAGCTTCCCCGTCTTTTCATCGCAGCGATGACCTCGATCCATTGCCGGCGTGCTTGCCGGCAATGCACAGGGGACTCGCCGTGCAATTCCCACTTTCGTTGCGATCGGTCGCCATCAACTGCCGCGCTGGCATGGGACAGCGCTCAGGCGCCGGGGAATTCCTTCAGTCGAATCCATTGGCGAAGATCGCATCGTCGACCGTCGTGTTGAACAGGACCGAAATCATGTCGTTGCGCCGGTTCGCCGTGATGACGTCAATGCGGCCATCACCGTCGACGTCGGCGACCGCCACGGAACCCGGATGCGCACCGGTGGCGAAGACCAGCGGCGCGGCGAACTGTCCGGAGCCGTCGTTCACGAGGGCGGACACGGTGTTGTTCTGCGTGTTGGCAGTCACGACGTCGAGCGCGCCATCGCCATCCAGATCGGCCAGCGCCAATGCCCACGACCAGGGCTCGTACTCGAAGGAACTCTGTGCCGGGTAGATCGGATAGCTGACATCCGCCGCGAATCCGCCACTTCCCGTGCCGGCGAGCACCGTGATGCTGTGTCCGTACTGGTTGACCGTGATGAGATCGCTCACGCCATCGCCGGTCACGTCGGCAATCGCGACTGCGGCCGGACCGCCTGCGACGGGCAACTGCAGTGGACTGGCGAACTGTCCGCCGCCATCGCCGGGGAACAGGGAAAGGGTATCGTTGCCGAGGTTCGCGGTGACGATGTCGACGTGGCCATCGCCGGTGGCGTCGGCGAATGCGATGCCGGTCACGCCGTAGTTCGAGCCCGCACCGAGATCCATCGTCACCGCATTGGCGAACTGCCCGCTGCCATCGCCGGCGAGGAACGAGACACTGTCGCTCTCGAAGCTGGAATTGGCGGTGGCGATATCGAGGTGGCCGTCACCATTGGCATCGGCCAGGGCCACGGCATACGCACCCTCGAAGCCGCGCCCCACGGCGAAGGCCGTTTGCGCGCCGAAGCCCCGGTTGCCATCGCCGAGCAGCACCGAGACCGTGCCGTCGCCCAGGTTCCCGACAGCGAGGTCGGCGTGACCGTCGCCATTGAAGTCTCTGATGGCGACGCTGGCCGGCGACGCACCCGCCGCAAGGCGCAGGTCGGGGATGAAGCCGCCGTCATTGCGTCCGAACAGGATCGATACGTCGTTGCTGAACATGTTCGCCGTGACGACGTCGACGTGGCCGTCGCCATCGAGGTCGGCGCTCGCGACCGCATGCGGGTACGCGCCGACGTCGGTATTGCCGGTGAACCCGAGAGCGCTGCCATTGCCGGGCAGCACCGAGATGCTCGAATTGCCCGCATTGCCGGTGACGATATCCGGATGGCCGTCGCCATCGGTGTCGATGGCCAGCAGCGGGTTCGGGCCGGCCGCCGTGGGGATCAGGGCGCCAGTCGCGAATCCGCCATTGCCATCACCGGCAAGTACCGAGACCCCATTTGCATTGGGGCGACTCGTGACGATGTCGGCATGCCCATCGCCATCGATGTCCAGCACGGCCAGACCGTGCGCGCGTCCCTTGCCGGGACCCGCCGGGTACTGTACGAAGGGCATGTAGGTGCCGTCGCCATTGCTGCGTATGACCGAGATGGTTCCCGGCAGGTTTTCCGACGGAAAGCCCTCCGGGGTAAGCGTCATGTTGGCGGTGACGACGTCGGCGATGCCGTCGCCGTCGAGATCCGCGACGACCAGCGATTGCGGGCTCGCCGGCGAACCGATCGGCAGGAAGACGGCCGCCGCGAACTGGCCGCTGCCGTTGCCGGCGAGGACCGACACGTCGTTGTCACCGCTGTTGATGGTGACGATGTCGACGTGCCCATCGCCGGTCACGTCGGCCACGGCGAGCCCCACCGGCCATGATCCGGTTGGATGGGCCACGGCCGCCGCGAATCCGCCCGCGCCATCTGGCCGA
>JBEBXZ010000052.1:0-7767 GCA_040391335.1 Dokdonella fugitiva
TCGATGAATCGCAGTTTCTTTCCAAGTCGCAGGTCTGGCAACTGACCGATGTGGTCGACAAGCGGAATATCCCGGTGCTCGCCTACGGCCTGCGCACGGATTTTCGCGGTGAGTTGTTCGAAGGCAGCCAGTACCTGCTGGCCTGGGCCGACAATCTGGTCGAGATCAAGACAATCTGCCATACGGGCCGCAAGGCGATCATGGTCGTGCGCGTCGATGAACACGGACGTGCCGTGACCGATGGTCCGCAGGTGGAGATCGGCGGCAACGAGCGCTATGTCTCGGTCAGTCGCGCCGAGTTCAAGAACATCGTCGATGGCGAAGGGCGTATCGAATTGCAGCAGCCGGTGTTGCCGCTTTGATTGGCGGCGCAGCGGTGCGCGGATCTGCCTGCACTCAGCGCTGGCAGCGCACGCAATAGAACGTCGAGCGCTGGCCGAGCGTGGTCACGCGGATAGGCGTGCCGCAGACCTTGCACGGCTCGCCGGCGCGTCCGTAGACGAACAATTCCTGTTCGAAATATCCCGGCGCACCATCCGGTGAAATGAAATCGCGCAGCGTCGTGCCACCGCGCGCGATCGCGTACAGCAGGATGCGTTTTATCTCGATGGCGAGCCGCGCGTAACGCGTGCGTGATACGGAATTCGCGGCACGTTTCGGATGGATTCCGGCGGCGAACAAGGCCTCCGCAGCGTAGATGTTGCCGACCCCGACGACGATCGCCTGATCCATGATGAAGGTCTTCACGGCGGCCGTGCGCTTGCGTGAGTGCAGCCACAGATGGTCGCCATCGAACGCATCGGACAACGGTTCGGGGCCAAGTGCTGCGAGCAGCTCGTGGACCACGCCGCTCGGTTGCCAGAGCAGGCTGCCGAAGCGGCGCGGATCGGTGTAGCGAAGGATGCGTCCCGAATCGAGCCGCCAGTCGTAGTGATCGTGTTTGCCGAGCGGCGCGTCGGGATCGAGCACGCGCAGGCTGCCGGACATGCCGAGATGGATCAGTGCGCTGCCGACGCCGGTGTGCACGAGCAGATACTTCGCGCGCCGCTCGATCGATTCGATGCGCTGGCCGGGGAGTGCCCCGATCAGCTCGGACGGTATCGGCCAACGCAATTGCGCCTGGCGGATCGCCAGTGTTTCGATCGTCGTCCCGAGCAGGTGTGGCGCGATCCCGGCACGCGTGGTTTCGACCTCGGGCAGTTCGGGCATCGGTGATCGCTCAGTGGGTGCGGGTTTCGCCGAGCAAGGCATGCACCTGTTGCTCGTCCAGCATGTAATCGAGCGCGAGAGAATCGCGACGCGCGATGTAGCCGTCTGCGATCCGTATCACGTGATACTCGATGCGCTCGTCGTTGCCGAGCAGGAGTTCGACATGCACGGCATCGGTGACGTTCGTCTCCGGATCCGCTGAGGTGATCCTGCGTGCGACGACGCCATTCCAGTCCGCGATGCGTTCGGCATGTTCGATATCATCGATGCGCAGGCCGACGAGTTCGATGCCGCGTGGCACGAGGTGGCGATCGAGTTCGCTCTCCGGCAGTGCGGCAAGGAACGGACTGAAGCGATCCGGCACCATCGCGATGGTGTCGCCGATACGCACGTAGCGATCGCCACGGAGCGCGTCGCTCAGGCCGACATCGAGTTGCACGGCGCCGAGTTCGAGCGTCATGAGTGGCGGATCGAGGCCGATCCTGCTCGCCTCGAACGCATCGCCGGCATGGCGAATGCGCACCGGGGAGGCGGCAATCGCGACGAGGCGATCGACCGCCGCATCGTCGGCCGGCATCGCATACGGCGCCTGCATCGACCAGTGCCCGTTGCTGCGCACGAAGCGGCGTTCGACGCATTCCCGGCAACGCACCGCGACGCGTTCGACACTGGTCGTATCCATCGCGGTCAATGGCGGTTCGAATTGCGCGACTTCATGTCCAACCTGCAGGTACACGACAAAACCAAGCACGGCAACGATGCCGGCGAGGACAAGGTTGGTGCGCGTGCTGCGTTTCATCAGCGCAGCCGACGCCTGCGCCAGATCAGCAGGCCGCTTGCGGCAAGCGTCAGTGGCAGACCGATCAGGAACACGAGGCCGAGGACGGAGAGTCCGGTCTGCGAGATCACGAGTTCGCGATCCGGCGCACTGCGTTCGGAAATATCGATCAAGGCGTCGTCGGCGAGCAGCCAGTCGAAGATGCGGGTGCCGAATTCGCGATTGCCGCCATTGCCGAGAAAACTGTTCGACAGGAAATCGCCATCACCGATCACGACCACGCGTTGCTCGCGTCCATCCGGTTTCGGCGACAGGCGGCTCAGCGCGAAGGCGAAATCGAGCGGGCCCGAAATCTCGCCGTCGCTGCCGTCATAGCGCACATCGGCTTCGGGTTCGCCGGCTTTCGGGATATGCCCGGTTTCATTCCAGGATTGTGCCGAGCTTTGAAGGATCGGTTTGAAATCCCAGCGCGGCGGCGCGACCTGCGCCAGCGCGACCGGTTGAGGATAGAGCGTGGTCAGCGTGAAGCCCTGGGTGATCGCATGTTCCGGATAGCGGCTGATCGCGACGAAGCTTGGATCGTCGATCCCGAATGCCTGGCTCGCGCCATCCACGATCACGCCGGGCAGCACGCGCAATGACAAGGCCTCGGCGAGCAAATCCAGACCGTGCTGCTCGTCTGCTTCGAGCATCCACAGCAGGTTGCCGCCACGCTCGACGAAATCGAGGATCTCGTCGGCAAGCGGCGCTGCCAATGCGATGCGCGGATTGGCAATGATCAGCAGATCGACGTTGTCCGGGATGCGGCCGAGTGTTGCGAGCGGCAGGTTGAGCACGCGCACGCCGCGTTGCTTGAGCGAGGCGCCGAACTGGCCGAGATCGGCATTCGCGACGCCGACCGGACTGCGCTCGCCTTCACCCTCAAGAAATGCGGCAAGCCGTTCGTGCGTGCGTGAAAGCCGCAGCAACGCGCTGCTCAGCTCCTGCTCGCTGAGTACCTTGAGGCGTTCACTGCGCCCTTCATAACGCAGTTCGAGTTCGCCATCGATCTGCACGCCCGCATCGCGCATCGCGCCCGGGTCGGCATCCGGATCGATGAAGCGCAGCGTGAGATCGGGCTTGATGCGGCGATAGCGCTCGATGAAGTCGCCGATCGTCTTGCGCAGTTCGCCCTGCGGGCGCGCATAGGAAACGATCTCGACCGGCGCCTTGAGCGTCGCCAGCAATTGTCTGGAGGATTCGCCGAGACTCGCGCGTTGTGCCTGGCTGAGGTCGCGCACGAAACCGTAGCGCGTACTGAGGAAGCCGAGCAGCATCGCAATCGCGATCAGCAACACGGCGTGGATCAGGTTGGCGATGCGTTCCTTCATCGATCAACCCCGCGTGCGCAAGCTGTCGAGGCGTCGTGCTGCGAACAGCAAGGCGAGCGCGCTGACCAGCAGGAAGTACACGATGTCGACGCTGGAGACGATGCCGAACAGGAAGCGTTCGAGATGGGTCGATAACGAAAGCCAGTTGATCAAGGCGTTGTCGATGCCCTGATGGCGGGCTCCCATGTCGAGCATCGCGAGCAGGCTGCCGATGACCAGCGCGGCGGCTGCAGCCAGCGCAGGATGCGAAGTCCACGTCGAACATGCGATGCCGATCGCGGTAAGCGTCGCTGCATACAACAGCAGGCCGATTGCGGCAGCGGCCAATCGGCCCAGATCGAGCGCCGTGCCGGATTCGAGTGCCAGCGGCATCGCGAAGGCGAGCACCAGCACCAGCACGATCAACGCGAACGCGCCGAGGAACTTGCCGGTCACGATGCGCAGGCTGCCAACGCCGGCGGCGAGCAGCAACGGAAGCGTATGCGTGCGTCGTTCGCCCGCGAGACTCTGCATCGTGGCCAGCGGGACGATCAGCAACAACATGCCGGAAACGTTGCGCAACAGCGGAATCGCGACCAGATCGGTGACGCCCGGTGCATTCGCGAGGGCACCGAGTTTCGGCGCGGCGCGCAGGAATGCATCGAGTGCGATCAGGAACTGCCAGGCGAGCAGGGCGCAGATCAGGGCGAGCAGGATCCACGCGAAGGCCTGTGCGAACTGGCGACGCAGATCATTGCGCGCGATCAGCAAGGTCGTTCTCATGCAACGTTCTCCACTCCATTTTCTTCGGCGGCGATGCGCACGAAGATTTCCTCGAGCGCGTTGCCATCGCTGCGCAGTTCCTGCAGGCCGAAACCGCGTTCGCCGATCGCTGCCGCGAGTTCGCCCGAGGTGGACGAATCGCGCAACACGATGCGCCAGGTGTACGCATCGATGGCGTGGGCTTTCGCGACAATGGGCAGCGCCATCCAGTCCTCCTGATGGATCTCTCGTTCGAGCCGCACGCGCAGCGCGACGCCGACGTCAAGCCCGGACAGGCTGCCGGCATGCCGCAAGCGGCCGCGATGCAGGATGGCGACGCGATCGCAGCAGGCCAGCACATCGGACAACACGTGCGTCGAGAGCACCACCGCGTGCCGTTCGCGCAAGCTGGCGATCAACTCGCGCAAACGCAGCGCCTGCACCGGATCGAGCCCGGATGCCGGTTCGTCGAGGACGATCAGGGCGGGCTCATGCACGATCGCCTGAGCGATCCCGACGCGTTGCCTGAATCCTTTCGACAACAGACTGGTGAGCCGGCGTCGCATTTCGCCGAGCTCGCAACGTTCGATCACGCGATCGACGGCCCTGAGTGCTGCATTGCCGCGCAGGCCATGCAGGCGCGCGCAGAAGACCAGGTATTCCTCGACGCTGAGTTCACCGTACAGCGGCGGTTCTTCGGGCAGATAGCCGATGTCGCGTCGCGCCGCATGGGTATCGGCATACAGGTCCTTGTCTTCAAGGCGCACCTGGCCGGTGCTCGGCGCCAGCATGCCGGCCATCATGCGCAGCGTGGTCGATTTGCCGGCGCCATTGATGCCAAGCAGGCCGAGCACTTCGCCGCGCGAAACCTGGAGAGCCAGGTCGTGAACGATGCTGCGCCCGGACAACTGGCGGCTGACGTGATCGAGAGCGAGGACAGCAGTTGGGAGATTCATGCCGCGAGGATTGTTGGGTGTATGGACGAGGAGGGCAAGCGCGCATTCGCGCGACGCCCCCGATGCTTCGCATGTGTCGCGTTGCCGCAGGCGAACGACCATACGCCTGCGGACGGTCGGGAAACTTCGCAAATTCATCCACATAATTGATTGTTCGGCGGTTTTTGGCCTTGTTACTGGTGCTGGCAGCCCCATGAATGGGCGGGTATAGTCAAACCTCGCTCCTACGAAACCAGAACGCCTCCATGCTTGATTCCTTGATCAGTTTTGTTGCCCGCGGCATCTTCGCCGATGCATCGTGGGGCACCTGGATCGCCTACTTCTTTGCGGCGACGCAGATGACCATCATGTCGGTGACCCTGTACCTGCATCGCAGCCAGACGCATCGCGGCGTCGACTTTCATCCGGTCATCGCGCATGTGTTCCGCCTGTGGGCCTGGCTCAGCACGGCCATGGTCACCAAGCAGTGGGTTGCGATCCATCGCAAGCATCACGCCAAGTGCGAGACCGAGGAAGATCCGCATAGCCCGATGGTCCACGGCATCGACAAGGTGCTCTGGGATGGCGTCGACCTGTACCGCGTCGCCTCGCGTGACGACAGCGAGATCGAGAAATACGGCCGTGGCACGCCGGATGACTGGATCGAGCGCCACGTCTATGCAGCGCATCCGTCGCTCGGCCCGACCTTGTTGCTGTTCATCAGCTTTGCGATGTTCGGTGCGGTGGGCGTCGCGATCTGGGCGTTGCAGATGGTCTGGATCCCGTTCTGGGCAGCCGGCGTCGTCAATGGCCTCGGCCACTGGTGGGGCTATCGCAATTTCGAGAGCGCCGATACCTCGACCAATCTCTCGCCTTGGGGCCTGATCATCGGTGGTGAGGAACTGCACAACAATCATCATGCATTCCCGAGTTCTGCGAAGTTCTCGCTGCGCCGTTTCGAATTCGACATCGGCTGGGCCGTGATCACCGTGCTCAAGACGTTTGGTCTGGCCAAGGTGCTGCGCGTCGCGCAAACCCTCGATGTGCGCCCGAACATGCCAATGCCGGATACGGAAACGATCAAGGCGCTCGTGTCGCACAAGTTCCATGTCATGAGCGACTACTTCACCGGCGTCATCAAGCCTGCACTGCAGGAAGATGCGGCGCGCGCCGGCGCAGGCTTGAAGGACATGCCGCGCAAGCTGCGCAAGGCGCTGGGCAGCGGTGGGCGCTGGCTCGATGCCGAAGGGCGCGAGCGCATGACCCAATTCGTCAGCCAGGGGCCGACCGTCAAGACCGTCATGGAATACCGCCACCGCCTGCACGAGATGCTCGAAAGCCGCAATGGCGACGCGATGCTCGAATCAGTGCGCCAGTGGTGCCACGAGGCCGAGCAAACCGGTATCCGCGCACTGCAGGAATTCGCCGCGCGCCTCAAGGGGTATCAGCTCGCTGAGCGTCACGGTTGATCTGCGGCTTTACGCGGCCTCGGTGAAACTGAGGTGTCGAGAAACCCGCCGTCTGGCGGGTTTTTTTGTGGGCAACCGGGAAGTATGGAAGTACTGCGGTGCGAGTGCATCGTAGGTGTGCTGCCTGCAATCGCGCGTAAGTTGCGCAGTCGCGGTGTGAGATGAGGCGCTGTGGAGCGGGATCTCGCTGCACGGTATGATTGTCCTTTGTCCCAGGACGCGGGACGGATAGCTTCCTTCAATTATGAAAAGTCAAGATATTCTCCTGCTATTGAAGCTGGTCAGCCTGGAACGACAACAGATGGTTCCCGTACCAATGAGTCCAGGCGCCCGCGGCATTCCCGACGACTGGCAAGGGTGGATGGACGTTTCCCTCGTCGAGCCAGAGGGACGGGCGATTGCCGGGGATGAGGCTTACTCGGTAAGGGCTCTCGAAGAATCTACCGGCATCAGCAAATCCGAGGTCAGCGGTGCTTTGCGTCGATGCATTCAGGTGGGATTGGCCAAGGCTGAACGCGGCACCGGCTATCCGCGCGCCAACACGCGCGCGCTGCTCGGATTCATCCTGCACGGCATCAAGTATGTTTTTCCGGCGCAGCCGGGTGCGCTGGTGCGCGGCATTCCCACTGCGCACGCCGCGCCCGTGCTTGCGGGGCGTTTGCTATCGGCCGGTGAACAAGCCTCGGTGTGGGAGGACGCCCAGGGTTCCGTGCTCGGGCAGCGAATCGAACCCCTGTACAAGTCGGTGTCGCGCGCTGTCCGTTGTGACGCGCAGCTGTACGCCATGCTCGCGCTGGTGGACGCGATCCGTCTGGGACAGGAGCGCGAGTCAGCGCTGGCAGGGAAGCTGCTGGAGCAATATCTGCGAGTAGCGCCGTGACGATCGGGCGCGATCAATGGCGAATCCAGGAAGTCATGCTGCAGCAAGTCGCAGATGCGCTCGGACCTGAGCTGCTGAGCGAAGTGGCTTTTGTTGGTGGCTGTACCACAGGGCTGTTGATCACTGACGCATTCACCCGCGAGGCGGTGCGATTCACCGACGACGTGGATGTGATCGTTCACGTGCTGCGCGCCGGCAACTGGTATGCCCTGCAGGAAACATTGAGCGGGAAAGGGTTTCGCCCCTCGCCTGAAGACGATGTGATTTGCCGTATGCATTTGCGTGGCGAGAACGGCAGCGATCTCATCGTCGACTTCATGCCCGACGATGGAGCCATTCTCGGCTTCACCAATCGCTGGTATGCCGACGCCCGAAAATGCGCCAG
>JBEBXZ010000053.1:0-7717 GCA_040391335.1 Dokdonella fugitiva
TGCCGCGGCATCGCGAGCGAACAGCGCCGCTTCCGCGGTGCGCAGATCGATCGTGGCCAAGGCGCGCGCCAGACCGGCATCGCGGCTGGCCAGCGCCGGTGCGCTGCTGTCGTCGCTGATGCGCACGAACTGCGCGAGGATCTCGCGCGCGCGCGAACGCTCGCCGCCGGCATTTGCGGCATTCGCCGTGCTGGCCGATTTGAGCGGCAGGTCCGCCAGCGCATCGCGCAGGCCGGCCAGTGCCGAAAGCGTCGCCTGCGTCTGCAGGGGCTGTGCCGCTTCGAGCGCCTGGATCTCGGCGCCGATGGTCTGGCGCACCGACGCGAACAGGGGATCCTCGGCTGCGGCAAGCGCGCTGTCCGCCAGTCGATAGGCGGCAATCGCCGCCGCCGCATCGTGGAACAGCGCGAGCCGTTCGCCGGCCAGTTGCAGTACGAACTCGGCTTCGTTGAGCGCCAGTGCGTCGCGGCTGGTCAGGCGCTGGTCGGCGAGATGCGCAACGGCATCCTCAAGCGAGCGCGAGCGTTCGGCGAAACCCAGCAATTCCTCGCGGATGCCTCGATTGACCGTATCCGCATCCGCGAGACGCGCACGCAGGCTGTCCAGATCTCGGCGCATCTGCTCGTTGCCGCGAGTGAGATCGGCAAGCTCGCCGGCCAGGGCGTGCTCGCGCGTGGACGCCGAATCCGCTTCGCGCGTGCGCTGCTCGAACAGCCACCAGGCAGCGACCCCGAGCGCGACCAGAAAAACAACAACCAGAAACGGAATCATGCGTCGCGGGCGCGGAGCGGCAATGCGGGCCGCGTCGGACTTTCCTTCTTCGCGCACCGCAGGCGCTGGCAAACTCGCGGGAGTATCGTTGTCCATGATGTGCATGCTATCCGAAGAAACCTGCGCACGGCAGGCGGAAAGGTTACAAGCGGCGTCGTGCAAGCACCGCGCTGGCCGCTTCGAGCAGATCCTCGACCAGGGCCGAGCGCGCGACGTGGCGATCACGGAAACCGAGCATCGCAGCCTGCGTGGCGAGGCGCTCGCTGCTGAGCACGATCGCCTGCGCGCGCCAGCGTGTGAGCAGATCGGGCGGCAACGCCGCGTGCAGATGATCGAGCGCTTCGCCGCTGGAAACGAGACTGATCCACGGCAGCGGCGTGTGTTCGAGGCTTTCAAGATGGCGGCGCGTGAGCTTTGGCGCGGCACGCCGGTAAACGCCAATGCGCGTGACCTGCGCGCCGCGCGCAGTCAGCGCTGGAGCAATCACATCGCGGCCGCCCGGCGCATCGATGATCGCAATGCGTTGCCCGCCCAGCGCCTGCAGGTCCGGCAAGGCCAGCAGGCCCTCGCTGTCATGTTGCTGCGATGGCGCCAGCGCCTCGACTGCGTAGCGGGCCAGCGCGCGCGCCGTTCCCGCACCCACGGCAAACACGCGCGATGGCAATGGCGCTTCGAAACCCGTCATTCCGCGCGCCGCGAAGCGCACTGCGGCCGGACTCGTGAAGATCCATGCATCCGCCGTCCGCGCCCGCTGAAGATCCTGCGTTATGGCTTGGTCATCGTCTGGCGGGCAAAGACGCAGGCCCGGCAAGCGCACAACCCGCGCACCGAGCTTCAGCGCGGCATTCACGAGAGGTGCGGCGGCAGAGGCCGGACGGGTGACGATCACGCTCGCCCCGGTCAGGGCACCAGCATGTGGAGTGACGGCTGCAGACATCGCGACCCCGCGCAAGGAGGATGTCGATCATACGCAGGCTGACTTTCTGCGCCGTGAATCCGTACCCCACGGACGCTTCGGCAACCTTGCGATCGGCGTCGCCGAGCGTGGTTTTCCCACCGCGGCATCCCGCTCCACATCCGATATCGACAGCGGGTGACAGTCAGCTGAATAGAGCTTTTACTTGAACCGTGACCGGCGCATTGCGCACACTTGGCGGCTTGCCCGCAATGAATGAGCGCTTCATGTCGCTGTCCCGCCCTGTTGTGATCGACCCTGCAGCCGTACGCGATGTCATGCGCGAAGGACTGGAGCAGGAGTTGCTGGCCGATATCCCGATCACCCAGGCCATGCAATTGCAGATCGCCGCCTGGGACGGGGACTGCCTGAGCATGGCCGCGCCGCTGGCGCCGAACGTCAACGACAAGGGTTGCGCGTTCGGTGGCAGCCTGGCGAGTGTCATGACCCTCGCCGGCTGGTCGCTGGTGCGCCTCGCCACCGGCCAGCGCGGCCTGGACTGCGACATCTACGTGCAGGACAGCACGATCCGCTATCTCGCCCCGGTATGGGCCGATTTCGTCGCCGTGGCGTCGCTCGAAGCCGATGAATCGTTCGCCAGCTTCTTCAGCACGCTGCATTCCCGCGGCAAGGCGCGCCTCGGCATCCGCTGCGAGATCCGCGGCCCGGATGAAGCGGTAGTCACTTCCCTCAACGCGCGGTTTGTCGCGCTCGTGCGCGGCGATGCCCGACTGCGCGCCGTGTGCGGTGGGATGACTGGCTAGAAGCGTTCGGGTGCCTGTCCGGGACCCACGATCGTATTGATCGATGACTTTCAAGCGGTGCCCCGGACCAGCGGCATCGCGCGCACGGCGATGCGTGAGCCGGAGGTGATCCGGTCTGCGCTGGCAGACCTGCGTGACGGGCTTGCGCCGATGCGAGTCAGCGAATCGCAAGCAAGCGATCCCGCTGGAACTGACGATCCGGGAGGAGACGGGATCCGCTAGCGATTCCGGAACTGCGACCGAGTCGCCACAGTTCCGGATCGCCGGATCGGGATTACAGGTGGACCGGACCGACGAACAGGTTCGACGGATCAGCCATGATCTTCGTGAACGTCTGGCCGGTTCCGCCCGCCGTCGCGGGTACCGAGGTTCCGGAGTTGCCGCCGGCACCTCCGGAGCCGCCACCGCCGCCACCCCAGCCGGTATTCGAACCGGTATTGATGCCGGTGCCCGCGGCGCCACCAGCGACGTTGAGCGTTCCCGCGGTGATCGCCGGTGCCAGCAGATTGATGACGCCGCCACCGCCACCGCCGGAAGCGCCGGTGCCGTTCGTCGTATCGGGCAGTGCGGCCGCACCGGCACCGCCGACCGCCGCGATCGCGCCGTTGTTGGTGATGCTGGTCTTCGACGCGATCACGATCACGCCACCGCCACCGCCGCCGCCACCGTTGCCGGTGGCCAGCACGGCGGGAGTGCCGGTTGCGCCATCGGCGCGAATGGATGCTCCGGCGCCGATCGTCACCGCGCCTGCCGCGACGATGACCACGGTGCCGCCGCCACCAGCATTGTTGGCGACGCTGGAGTTGATGTAGGGCCCGACGCCGCCGCCGCTGGGGCCGGGACTGACCATGAGCCGCGCGAACAGTGGATTCACCGCTGCTCCGCCCAGGCCGATATTGTCGTTGCCGAGCACTGCGGCGGTACTGCCGATGCCCGCCCCGGCCTTCACGTTCGGCGCGACCTTGATTTCTCCCGTAATCGATACCGTGCCGGTCGCGCGGATGACGAGGCCGCTGGGGATGGTCAGTGTGCCGGTCACGTTGAGGTTGGTGAATTGCAGCGTGTTGCTCGGCGGGGTAACCGTCCAGTCCGCGGTGCCAAAGTTGCCTGCGCCGTCGGTGCCATCGCCGTAGACGTTGGCGTTGCCCGGTGCGCCCGTTGCTCCGGTTGCGCCCGGAGCACCTGTTGCCCCGGCCACGCCTGTTGCCCCGGTTGCGCCCGCCGCGCCGGGGCCGCCGGCTGCGCCCGTAACGCCCTGGGCACCTTGCGGCCCCATGGGTCCCGTGGGTCCGATCGGCCCCACGGCTCCTTGGGGCCCGATTGGTCCGGTCTCTCCGACCAAACCCTGTTGGCCGGTGGGGCCGGTCACGCCCTGGACACCGGTTGGGCCGATCGCCCCAATATCACCTGTCGCGCCCGTCGCGCCCGTCGCGCCCTGGATACCCTGAATGCCGGTGGGACCGGTTTCACCGGTAGCTCCGGCGCTGCCGGCAGCACCGGTAGCACCCTGGATACCTTGCTCACCGGTGGCACCTGTTGCGCCAGTGCCGCCGGTGGCCCCGGTCGGGCCCTGAAGGCCCTGTGCGCCCGTGGCACCCGTCGCACCGGTGCTGCCCGTGGCTCCGGTCGGTCCCGCCGTGCCGGCCGGCGAATTCAGCGCGTACTGCGCGATCGGAACCGCATTGATCGGCTGGCGCGCCGCCAGTGGTTCCTCATTCGCGACCGTGGTGCCGACCTTGATTTCGAGCCAGTACTGCGTGCCGTTGAAGATCTGCCCGAAGTCCAGGTCGGTCGTGAACAGGCCATCGATGACCTGGATCGATTGCTGGACCGGCGCCGTACCAATCACCGGAGCGCCGCCGGTCGGCGCGTCGTACAGCGTGAAAGTGAACTGGTACAGCGAGCTGGGCAGCTTGCCCCCAGCATTGAGCTGCCCCTGATAGGTGAATGCGGTCGACTGCGCGGCCAGTGGCGCGGCGCCGAGATCCATCGCTGCCGTCGTCATCAGTGCCGCTGCGAGTAATGCAGAAAGCCGGTTGCGTTTCATGCTCAACACCCCTTTTCGAATCCGTTGAAGAACATTTGATCCTGGCCTTCCCTCGGAGCAGCCAGCCAGAACCCGGCGACGACGGAATTCGTGCTGCCGCTCGAATAGCCCGGGGCCGTTTGCCCGAGCGTGCCGGAAAGACGCACACAATTGCCGCGCACGGTGCCGCCAGCGGCGCCGATGTAGTGGAAGTCGATGCTGTAGGTTGGCGTGGTGCCCGCGCTGAGGTCGGACCATGGGACGGCAAACGTCAACGCCAGGGCCATTGCGGATACTACGGGCATAGCCATACGGGCACGCAATCGCGCGCCAAGACGTTTCACCAGCATGAAATCACCCCTGTGAGTTTGCCACCTTTGGAAGTATAGACGCGGCGGATATATTTTTCATCTATGAGAGAAATGGACCGCCAGGCGGCAACCGGGGCAGTTCGATCGAGTTCGGTGGCCCGGCCTGTCCGGGCGGTCGGCACTGTGGCGGCGATCTTTCACGTCCCGGCGTTCAAACCCGGCGTTCGGCGGCGTCGAAGCGGCCATCCCCCGCCGGACGGGACCGGGGCATCGACACCACGGTGTTCCACGACGCATCATGCGTCGCGTTCGTGCCGATGGGTTGCTGCGATACGGCACAATCAGCGTTTGCCACTCAAACGTGAGGATCTTTTCGCATGCATATGCTCAATCTGTCGCGGCGCGGTGCGGCATTCGCGCTGCTCGCGCTGTCCCTGCTGCTGGCGGCAATGCCCGTCCTGGCCAAATCGCGCGAGAAGATCCTCGAGGAAACCCTGCGCACCTATGCGGCGACGATCCGCTGGGGCTCGATCGAACAGGCCGAGAACTTCGTCGATCCCGAGTACCGGCAGGCGCATCCTTTGACCCCGCTCGAACTCGAGCGTTTCCGCCATGTGCGCATCACCGCCTACAACGATCGCGCGGCGGTGCCGGTGAATGACAATGAAGTGCGCCAGACGGTCGAAATCGGCCTGGTCAACGTGAATACCCAGGAAGCGCGCACGGTCATCGACCAGCAGGTCTGGAAGTACGACAAGAAGGCGAAGGTCTGGCTGCTGACCACCGGCCTTCCGGATATCACGCGGCGCAACTGAGCACCGCGTTCTGCGGAGCAGCCGAGCTGCTTCATTCACGGGAACCGACGCCATGCACAAGAGTCGACTCGCTGGTTTCATCATCGATTGCCAGACCGACGACCTGGACGCCGCCGCGACGTTCTGGGGCGGCGCAATCGGCATGCCGTGCGGCGCGGCATCCGGCGAAACCGCGCAATACATCGAACTGCTCGATCGCGAAGCCAACCTGCATGTCGAAGTGCAGGCTGTCGAACACGCAAGTCGCGTGCACCTCGATATCGAAACCGATGACATCGAAGCCGAGGTGCGCCGCCTCGAAGCGCTCGGCGCGCAACGCATCAAGGCCCTGCACGGCTGGTGGGTGATGCAGGCGCCAACCGGCCAGCGCTTCTGCGTCGTGCGCGCGCAATCGGCGGATTTCAGCGAACGCGCGAATACCTGGCCCTGACGCCGATTTGCCAGCGGCGCCCCGCTCACCGACAATCGGCGCCCTCTTCTTTCCGGTGCACGCTCCGTGTGCCGCACCAGGCCCTTCCCGCACCGTGTCCGAAATCCTGCATCGCATCCCCGAATTCATCGGCAACCACCCGCTTCTTTCGCTCGGCTTCATCGGCGTGTTCATCGCGGTGATCGCCAACGAGGTCGCGCGCCTGACGCGCGGCTACAAACTGATCACGCCCGCCGGGCTGACCCAGCTCATCAATCGCGACAATGCATTGGTGATCGACGTGTCGAGCATCCAGGACTATGAGAAAGGCCATATTCCGGGCGCAAGGCACGTCGCCATGAGCCAGTTCGATCCCGAGAGCAAGGAATTGGCGAAGGCCAAGGAATTGCCGATCGTGGTCTATTGCAAGACCGGCCAGACTTCGGGCGGTGCCGCGAAACGGCTCATCAAGGCCGGTTTCAGCAAGGTCCACGCACTCGAAGGCGGGCTGCGCACATGGGTGGAAGCCCAGTTGCCGCTGGTCAAGGGCCGCAATAGCGGCTGACATCGTGGCGGCATGCTCGCCGCCCCACCGCCAGCGTGCGCTGGCGGGTCCGGCATGGAATAATCCCTGCCCTTTTTCCCCGACGTTTTCCGGAGTATTCGCACCATGGCAGAGAATCCCATCAGCAACGGCGCAGCCAACGGCGCGACCGACGCCCCGCAGGCGCAACTCAACCTGCAGAAGATCTACACGAAGGATATTTCGTTCGAAGTCCCGAACGCCCCGCAGGTGTTCCAGTTGCAGGGCCAGCCGAACGTTGAACTGAACCTCAGCCAGCGCGTCAACACGCTCGCCGACGACGTCTTCGAAGTGGTCCTGAGCGTGACCGTTACATGCAAGATCGAGGAAAATACGGCCTATCTGGCGGAAGTTCACCAGGCCGGCATCTTCGGCGTGTCGGGTTTCGACGCAGGTTCGCAGGAAGCCGTGCTCTCGACGTATTGCCCGAACGTGCTGTTCCCGTACGTGCGCCAGGTCGTTTCCGATCTGGTCCAGGGTGGCGGCTTCCCGCCGTTGTTCCTGCAGCCGATCAATTTCGACGCGATCTATGCCGAGCAGGTGCGTCGCCGCGCCGAAGCACCGGCCGCCGGCCAGACGCTCAATTCCTGAGCGCATGAAGACCTCGACGCCGGTTGCAGTTCTCGGCGCCGGCTCCTGGGGCACGGCGCTCGCCGTGCTCCTCGCGCGCAACGGCGTCCCCACCACCTTGTGGGGACGTTCGCCGCAAGCCGTGGTCGACATGGCCACGGCGCGCGCCAATACGCGCTATCTCCCGGAAATGCCGTTTCCCGACGCGCTCGCCTTGACCGGGGCCATCGAACCCTGCGTGCGCGATGCCGCGATCGTGCTGATCTCGGTGCCGAGCCATGCGTTCCGTGAACTGCTCGACGAGATCACGCCGTGGGTCGCGCCGAACGCCGGCATTGCGGGGGCGACCAAGGGCTTCGTTACCGGCTCTGGCCGTTTCCTGCATGAACTGGTGGCCGAACGGCTGCCGGATCATCCCGCCGCGGTGATCACCGGACCATCGTTCGCACGTGAAGTCGCGCAAGGCCTGCCGACCGCGCTGACCGTGCATTCTTCCGATGCCGATTTCGCGCA
>JBEBXZ010000054.1:0-7691 GCA_040391335.1 Dokdonella fugitiva
GGTGCCGACATCGTCGTGCACTCGACCACGAAGTACATCAACGGGCATTCCGACGTGGTCGGTGGCGCGGTGCTGTGGCGCGAGGCGAAACTCGGCGAGACCCTGGCCTGGTGGTGCAATTGCCTCGGGCTGTCCGGCGCTCCGTTCGACAGCTACCTGACCCTGCGCGGGCTGCGTACGCTGAAAGCCCGCTTCGGCGTGCACGAGGCGAATGCGCGCGCGCTGGCGGATGTGCTCGATGCGAACGATGGCGTGCTCACGGTCTACTACCCCGGGCTTGCGGCACATCCCGGCCATGCCCTGGCCAGGCGCCAGCAAAGCGGTTTCGGCGCGATGCTGAGTTTCGAACTGGCCGGCGGCGAAGCGGCCGTGCGGGCCTTTGTCGACGGACTGCAGTTCTTCACGCTGGCCGAATCGCTGGGCGGCGTCGAAAGCCTGATCTGCCATCCGGCCAGCATGACGCATGCGGCGATGGCGCCCGAGGCGCGGGCGCGCGCCGGCATCACCGATGGCCTGCTGCGCATCTCGGTCGGCATCGAGGATGAAGCGGATCTGCTCGCCGATATCGAAGCCGCGTTGCAGCGCGCCAGCTTCGCGGCGAACGTGCAGAAGGTTTCCGTCGCCTGAAAGGCAGAAGGCCCGGCATGACCGGGCCTTCTTCGACAGGGCGGATGCGCCGTGAATCAGCGGTGCAGGTGACCGCTCGCTTCCGGCTGGTATTCGATTCCGGTGATGCGCAGTTTCAACTGGCGGCCGGCAGGGACCTGCCATTCGATCGACTGTCCGATGCGCAAGCCGAGCATCGCGCTGCCGACCGGCGCGAACACCGAAACCTTGCCCGGCGTGCCATCGGCTTCGCGCGGATAGACCAGGGTCAGCTGGTGCGATTCGCCCGTCATCTCATCCTCGACGCGGGCGGTCGAATTCATGGTGACTACATCTGCGGGAACTTCCTTCGGATCAACGATGTGAGCGCGGCCAAGTTCGAGGCGCAACGCATCTGCGCCGATGAAGTTGCGGTGCGCCGGAAGCTCCAGCAATTCTTCAATGCGCTCGAGATCGAGGCTGGATACGGTGATGTGCGGGGCGTTGCTGTCCACAATGACTCCATGAAAGTGAGCGCGATGCAGGTTCCGCCTGCTCGCGTACTGCCACGCTATCCGATAGCGCCATGTTTCTCAATGAAACCGGCGAAGTCCGGATCGCGCCGCGACGCTCCTTTGCGACGAAGGGCGCGGGCCCATCTCACGGCGGTGTCAGCAGGTCATCCGGGAGATCGCGGAAAAGGCTGGCGAATTCGCGCAGGAAGGCGCCGACCGCCGAACTCTTGCGCCACACCATCGCGATCCTCCGGCTCGGCGCCACGCCGCTGAAAGGAACCAGCACGACATGCTCGGCTTGCGCGACGGGAGGCTTGACCGCGAGCATCGGCAGCAGGGTGATGCCCACGTTCGCCGCAACCATCTGGCGCAAGGTTTCAAGGCTGGTTGCGCGAAAGCCCGATTTCTCGCCCGCGCCCGCCAATTGGCAGACTTCCAGCGCCTGATCGCGCAGGCAATGTCCGTCTTCCAGCAGCAGCACGCTCTGGTCGACCAGATCCTCCAGCCGCAGGCTGCGGCGTGCGGCGAGATTGGATTCCTCGGGCACCGCTACGACGAACGGTTCCTCGAACAGGAATTCGCTGTGCAGTTGATGGTCATGCAGCGGCAGCGCAAGGATTCCGGCATCGAGTCGGCCCTCGCGCAACTGGCGCAGGATGACTTCGGTCTTTTCTTCGACCAGCAACAGTTCCAGCCGAGGGAAACGCGCGCGGATCTTGCCGACGACATGCGGAAGCAGGTAGGGGCCCAGCGTCGGGAAGATGCCGAGGCGCAAGCTGCCCGAGCCCGGATCGACAGTACGCCGCGCGATCGCCTTGATCTGCTCGACCTCGTTGAGCACGTCGCGTGCGCGCTGCGCGATTTCGCTGCCGACCTCGGTCAGCAGCACCTTGCGCGGGGTGCGCTCGACGAGGGCGACGCCGAGTTCGTCCTCCAGCTTCTTGATCTGGGTCGACAAGGTCGGCTGGCTGACGAAGCTCGCTTCAGCAGCGCGACCGAAATGCTTGTACTCGGACAAGGCGACCAGGTAACGCAGATCACGCAGGTTCATTATGATCCTGGATTGACGGGAGCTATCGAGAGCATCATATCGATTGACGGGCCTCGACGTGTCAATTCAGCACTCGTAGCCGGCGGCAGCAGGTTCCCGTGTCCGCCTGGCCGGCTCCTCGGCGCGATTCTGCAGTGACTCCGGTAGTCCTGCCCTGGAGGATCCGGTTGCGTCGGATTACTCGCTGTCCTCGACGTTGTCGTAGTACGTGAAATCCCTGGTGATGAATCCGTTCTCCACGGTGAATATCGTGCAGATCGGCATCCGGAATGGGGAACCATCTGGCGCCGTGCCAGTGGCAACGAATTCGACGACCACGTTCTTTTCTCCGGATGGATAAATGTCGACAACTTCGTCCCTGACATCCGGGAATGTCCGGGACAAGGCGGCATATCTGCTCGAGATCTGCTCGCGGGATTGCCTGACGACGCCTTCTCCCAGCGATGGATCCTTGAATTCGGCAGGATCGACGTACAGCTCCGATAGCGCGACCCAGTCATGCCGGTTGAAAGTATCGAAGTAGTTCTTGACGAATGCCTGGTGATTCATCCTTGTCTCCTCTGCGGTTGCTGTTTCGATGGTTGTGGATGAAGGTTTACGCGCTTCAACTCCCTGCCGGACAGGCCCGAGCCCAAACAGCAAAGCCAGAAGCGTGAAGGGAAGCATTCCGTCCAGGGTTGCGCTCCTCCCTGTCGAGTTGGCTTTCGGTGCGGCGCGATGTCGCGCACCTTGTTTGCCGGACAATGGTCCCCACGTCTTGTGGGCAATCTGATCTGCGATGCGCGACAACGCTCCGCGTATCGCCAACGGTCAGGGCGGTGTCGTACCCCCTCCCCACGGCACCGTCCTCGGGCGACGGATTCCTCCACGGGTCCGTCGCCCTTTTTTTGCGCTGCCACGGCGTCATCCACTCCGGTGATCGTGCGTGTTCGCGTTTCATCCCGATATGCTGTCTCGGCGAAGCATGCAGGCCCTCCTGCGTATCAGCGGCCGGGGCAGTCACGCTGCCAGCTCCATTGCATGTGCCGGCCACGGTCGGTGCCGTCATCGATGCGTGCATGCAGCGTGGCCGCATCCATGCGGTGGTAACTGATGCGTTTCGGGAAGTCGTGCGCAGGATTGGTGAATTCGATGCGGTCCTTGCCGGCCGTCCGGGCGCGAAACGCGGTTGCCGGCCTGCCGTTTGGCTGGGTCCAGTAAACCAGCGCGTTGCCGTCTTCCACGATGCGAAAATATTCGAACCCCGCGAGTTTTCCGTCGCGACTGTCGCGATGCATGCCGATCAACGTTCCAGCGCGAGGCGCCAGCCAGGTTTCCTCTCTGAAGACGCCGCCCTGGCTCCCGCACCAGTGACCCGCCAGCCAATCGAGTGCATCCGCTGCCGCAAAGGCGGGCGTGCAGGCAGTGAGGAACAAAACGGGAAGGATGGCTTTGCGCATCGTCGATCTCCAAACGGGACAGGAGTGAAAGCCCGTGCGCCCAGTGTCGTCAGGGCTGCGCCCAGTGTCTTGAAGTTTTGCGACAGGCTGCGCATGCTCAAGGCATGTTTGCGCTACTCGAAACGCCCGAGGACTTGTTGCCTTGGGTCCAGTGCATCTGGACCATGAGCGTGGATGGCTGCGAGTTGCCTGAAGCTCCTATTGCCCCCGACGGATGCTGCGAATGGATAGTGAATCTGGCCGCGCCTTCGGAGGCATGGCGCGACCCGGACTGGGTGCGCCAGCCACGGGCATTTCTCTTTGGCCAGTTGCAGGCACCCCTGCTACTGCGCAGCCGGCAGGCATCGAGCGTGCTGGCCGTGCGTCTGCGCCCGCACGCCGTGCCGGCCCTGCTGCGCGTCTCCGGTGCTGACCTGCATCCTCTGGAACTTCCGCTGCCAGACCTCCTGAAAGGTCGGATGGTGCGGCGCTGGCTCGGTGAGTTCGATTCCTTGCAGGCGGCGTATCCGCGCATGATCGCCTTGCTGCGTGGACTCGCTGCCGAGGCGCTGCCCCGCGATCCGCTGGCGGTCGAGGCGGTAGGGATCATTGATCGCGGGCAGGGTATGCCACGTATCGCCGCACTGGCTTCTCGTCTCGGGACCACGCCGCGTACGCTGGAACGCCGTTTCCTCAACGCAACCGGACTTTCCCCGAAGCGCTATGCGCGCATTCGACGGATGCAGAACGGCTTGCGGTTGCTCGGGGAACGAGGTGCAGATCTGGCCGATGTCGCCGCGGAATGCGGCTATGCGGATCAGGCGCACATGACTCGCGAACTGGTCGAGCTGGCCGGTCGCAGGCCTGGCGAGATCGTCCGCGGCGCGTGAGTCGCCGATGCGCGGGGGCCGCCCGGCAGGCCCCACCGCGTGCACGCCAGGACGTCAAGGCAACGCTGATCCAGTGGCGCAACCGTCTCACGACAGGTGTCGCCCGACTGACTATTCATCTTGGAAAGGTGGTGCCCGGAAGGCCCTCCAACCGCACCCCGCGGCTCGTCAAGGCAACCCGCCTTCATTTGCCACGCTGCACGGCCGGCGGGCCTTCTGAACGCCATGACGACTGTGCCACTGGATCAGCGTTGCCTTAAGATGCGCCGCATCCCAGCCCGGATCCTGCGCCATGAGCGAAACGCCACGCGAACCGCTGACTTACGCCCAGATCCCCGAGCGCAATACGGCCGACAACGTATTGCGAACCGCCCAGCAGCATCACGTGCAGTTGTCGGCGATGGCCGATACCAAGGCCAATATCATCATCACGGTGTCTTCGATCGTGCTCACGCTGTCGCTCGGTCGGGTCGCCGACCCGGAACTGCGCGTCTCGGTGTTGATCCTCGCGGGTTTCACGCTTTTCGCATTGCTGCTGGCGATCCTGGCGGTGCTGCCGAAATACCGGCCGCTCCGTCTCAAGGACGAGGCGCTGCCGCCGAACTTCAACCTGTTGTTCTTTGGTCATTTCGCCGAACTCTCGCGCGAGCGCTACCTGGCCGAGATCAACCGCGTGCTGATGCCCGATGGTTCCCCCTACGTGACGTGGGCATCGGACATCTATTCGCTGGGAACCTATCTTTCGCACCACAAGTATCGCTATCTGCGCTACAGCTACCTGTTCTTCCTGACCGGCTTCGTGCTCGCCTGTCTCGTGCAGGTCTGGCACTTGATCACGCATTGATGACGGCGCGCGCGGATGGATCCGCGCTTGACGATGGCATGCGAACCTCGCCGCCCGGTGGCGGTCGTTGCATGCGGGGACTTTTGATGATCGACCAGGAGATGTCATGCGCGCATTGCTCGCGATGTTCGGAATGCTGATTCTTGTTTCGCTGCAGGCCGCATCGGCGGCGACGCCCACGAATCTCGAGGCGTGGCGCGCCTGGGTACTGAAAGACACGGAATTCCGGGCATGCCCGCTGATTGCCGGTCGCAACGCGACGGCATCCGGGGATTTCATCTGCGCATGGCCCGGCCTGCTGCGCATCGAGGCGGATGCGCAGGGTGCGGGCTTCGAACAGCGCTGGCGGATCGAGGCGGATAGCTGGGTCGCCTTGCCGGGCGATGGCGAGCATTGGCCGCAGCAGGTCGTCGTCGATGGCCAACCGATGCCCGTTGTCGATCGCGGCGGGCCGAAGCTCTGGCTGAAGACGGGACAGCACGAGATTCGCGCGCGCTTTTTCTGGAGCGAACGTCCGCAGACGCTCACCGTGGATGCTTCTGTCGCACTCGTTGCATTGAGCGTCGATGGCAAGCCGGTCGCGCCATTGCAGCGCGAAGGCGACCGTCTGACGCTGGGACGTGGCGCAACCACGGCCGTCGAGGCCGACTCCGTGTATCTGACCGTGTTCCGCAAGTTCAGCGATGGCGTGCCGGGTGAATTGACCACGCAGATCCACATCAAGGGCTCGGGCCAGGCGCGGGAGGAAGTGTTCGGTCCGGCGCTCCCGGAAGGGTTCAGGCCGCTTGCGCTCGACAGCGAGGAATGGCCCGCGCGACTGGATGACGACGGACGCCTGCACGTGCAGGTGCAACCGGGATTCAATGTGGTCACCCTGACTGCTCGCGCGACGGCGCCGGTGGCGCAATTGACGGCCAGTCTGCCCGCGGATTGGGCGAATCAGGAAATCTGGAGCTACGAGGCCGCGCCGCAATTGCGTGTCACGCACGTCAGCGCGGGAGTGCAGGTGGATCCGCGACAGGCCAACGTGCCGGACGAATGGTCGGGATTTCCCGCGTACGCGCTGGGCAACGGCGACGTGCTGAAGATCGAGGCGCGCTCGCGCGGCATTGATGCCGACATGGCGAATCGCCTGAATCTCCAGCGTGAAGCCTGGCTCGATTTTTCCGGGCATGGCTGGTTCACGCGCGATCGCATCAGCGGCAGCATGCAGAATGGCTGGCGTCTCGACGTCGCTGCGCCTTACGTTCTGCAACGCGCGAGCGGGGCTCGCGGGAACGACGACGCGTTGCTCGTCACGCGCGGTGCGCAAGCGGGCCTGAGTGGTGTCGAGTGGCATGTTCCGACGGTGAATCTGAGTGCCGGCGTGCGGCTCGATGCGGGCATGGGAAGACTGCCGGTCACCGGCTGGCAGCAGGTGTTCGATCAGGTGACGACGACGCTGCATTTGCCCTATGGCTACCGGCTGATCGCGGCGCCGGGAACGGATCGCGCGAGCGGCAGCTGGCTGTCGCGCTGGAGCCTGCTCGACGTGTTCGTCGCGGCGATCATCGTCCTGCTCGCCTGGCGTGCGCTCGGCTGGATCGGTGGCGCGTGTGCTGCGCTGTACCTGGTGATCGGCTATCAGGAAGCGGGTGCGCCGTTGTGGATCCTGCTTGCGGTACTTGCACTGTCGCTGATCCTGCGCGCGCTGCCCGTCGGAAAACTGGCGAACGTGGCGCAGGGTTTGCGCATCGCGGCGATGGCATTGCTGGTGTTGATTGCCTTGCCTTTCGCGGCTGGCCAGTTGCGCCAGGCATTGCATCCGCAGCTCGAAGCGTCCGCAGGGTTTCATCAGCCAGTCATTGCCGAATTCGCGGAGCCGATGTTCGAGCAGCAGGCTCCCGCTCCTGCGGCACCACCGCCGCCGCCGCGCGTGATGTCGGCGCCGATGCCCGAAATGAGCGCGGGTTCTGATGCGTACAGCCGTAGCAGGGCAGATAGCAAAAACCTTGAATCGATCGTCGTCACCGGCTCGCGCATCCGCAAGGCGGACGTCATGAGCAAGTACAGCGAATCGACGATCGTGCAGACCGGTGCCGGCGAGCCGGCCTGGCATATCGGCAACCAGTACACATTGAACTGGTCCGGGCCGGTCATGCCGGCACAGGAAGTTCGCCTGATCGTCGCGCCGCCGTGGCTCGTGCGCTTCCTGCGCGTTGCCGTCGTCGCCCTGCTCGGTGTGCTGGTATGGCGACTCGTGCGTGCCGCACCGTGGCGCATGCCGTCGCGTCGGATCGGCACCCTCGGTGCGGCTGCCATCCTGCTTTCGGGCCTCGTCTTCGTGCCGGCTGCTTCCGCGCAGGACTATCCCTCCGATTCGCTGTTGCAGCAGTTGCGCGCACGCCT
>JBEBXZ010000055.1:0-7662 GCA_040391335.1 Dokdonella fugitiva
GTTTCGAGCCGATCGTCGACGGGGATGTCGCATCGCTCGGCAATGCCCAAGGAGAATCAGGATGAGTACGCTCAAGATCGCGCTGGTGGTTGGCAGTTTGCGCAAGGATTCCTTCAACAGGCGCTTGGCGGATGCGCTGGTGCGCCTGGCGCCCGTCGATTTTTCGTTCTCCAGTGTACGGATAGGCGATCTGCCTTTGTACAATCAGGACGACGACGATGCTCCGGCTGCGTCGGTAAGGCGCCTGCGGGATGAGATCGCTGCATCGCAGGCCCTGCTGTTTGTCACGCCGGAGTACAACCGGTCCATTCCCGGCGTGCTGAAAAACGCGATCGATCATGCCTCGCGTCCGTACGGGCAGAACAAGTGGGCCGGCAAGCCGGCGGGGATCATCGGTGTATCAGTTGGTGCCATCGGCACCGCGCTCGCCCAGCAACATCTGCGCAATATCCTTGCCTATCTTGATGTGCCGACGCTGGGTCAGCCCGAGGCATTCATCCACGCAAAGGACACGCTGTTCGACGAGGCCGGAAATATCGGTGCGGACAGCCGCGATTTCCTTCAGACCTGGATGGATCGCTATGCGGCGTGGGTGAAGCAGCACGCAACATGACCGCGCGTCATGCCGGGAGCATGGCGAGGCTGCGGGATTCGTATATAGATGGAGAATACGTGCGGCGATGCGCACTCCTGCGCTGTTCGTGCCTGCGGACGGCGCAATGTCGCAGGCGGCCCGTGACGCACCGTCATCCGCGGTGAACGGAGTAGACTTCGCTGCGAGGTGATCCTCCATGCCAGCGACGAAGCATCGATCGGAAAGCTCTTGGTACCGCAGTCGCGGAGGTCGGCGCTTCGGCATCGAATTCGCGTTGATCATCATCATCAAGCTGGTTCTGCTGAGCGTGCTGTGGGTGCTTGTGATCAAGCCGCAGCCGCGCGCTGATACCTCGCCGGCAGCCATCGAGCAACATTTCACCGCGCCATCCAGAATGGAATCGAAGCCATGATCGATCATGCCGTCGTCGATCTCTCGCGCCTGCAATTCGCGCTGACAGCGATGTATCACTTCCTGTTCGTGCCGTTGACGCTCGGGTTGGTGTTCATGCTCGCGATCATGGAATCGGTGTATGTGATGACCGGGCGCGAGATCTGGAAACGCATGACCCAGTTCTGGGGCGTGCTGTTCGGAATCAATTTTGCGATGGGTGTCGCTACCGGAGTCACGCTGGAATTCCAGTTTGGCACGAACTGGGCGTACTACTCGCACTACGTGGGCGACGTGTTCGGAACGCCGCTGGCGATCGAAGGCATGATGGCCTTCTTTCTCGAAGCGACTTTCATCGGCCTCTTCTTCTTCGGCTGGGACAAGCTGAGCCGCGTCAAGCACCTGCTGGTGACCTGGATCCTCGCTTTCGCGACGAGCATGTCCGCGCTGTGGATCCTCGTCGCGAATGCGTGGATGCAGAACCCGGTTGGCGCCGAGTTCAACATCGACACGATGCGCATGGAGGTCACCTCGTTCAGCGCGGTGTTCTTCAATCCGGTCGCGCAATCGAAGTTCGTGCATACGGTCAGTGCGGGCTATGTGCTCGGCGCGATGTTCGTGCTGTCGATCAGCGCCTGGTATCTGCTCAAGGGCCGCAATATCGAATTCGCCAAGCGCTCGATGACGGTCGCAGCGAGTTTCGGTCTCGCCGCCGCGCTGAGTGTGGTCGTGCTCGGTGATGAATCGGGTTATACGATCACCGAGCACCAGAAGATGAAGCTCGCTGCGATCGAGGCGATGTGGGACACCGAGCCGCCGCCTGCCGCGTTCACCTTGTTTGGTTTGCCCGATCTTGCCGAGCGCAAGACGCATTACGCGATCCATATTCCGTGGGTCATGGGCCTGATCGGCACGCGTTCGATCGATGGCGTATTGCCAGGTATCAACCAGCTCGTCGAAGAGGCGTCGCGTCGCATTGCGAACGGGCGCATTGCCTACGCAGCGATGCAGCAACTGCGCATGAATCGGGATGATGCCGCAGCCCGGGCGCAGTTCGAGGATACAAAGGGAGATCTTGGCTACGCCTTGTTGCTGACGCGGCTCAACGTGGACCCGTTGATCGCGACGCAAGCCGACATCCAGCGGGCAGCCGACAGCACGATTCCCAATGTGCCGGTGTTGTTCTGGTCATTCCGCATCATGGTTGGCTGCGGTCTGTATTTCATCGGCTTGTTCGCGTTCTCTTTCTGGCTGGCCTCGAAGCGCCAGCTCGACCGTCATCGCTGGTACCTGCGCGCCGCTTTGTACAGCCTGCCGCTCCCGTGGATCGCGAGCCAGCTCGGCTGGATCGTCGCCGAGCACGGTCGCCAGCCGTGGGCGATCGAAGGCATCCTGCCGACCGCGCTCGGCGTGTCCTCGGTCTCGACCGGGCAAGTGCTGACCAGCCTGATCGGCTTCGTGATTTTCTATACGGCGCTGGCCGTGGTCGATGCCTTCCTGATGGTGCGCTACGCGCGCAAGGGACCGGATGGGCTCGGCATGTGGCCGCCGGTCGATGGACACGGCAATACGGCACACGAGGACTGACGGTCATGCTCGATTACGAAACCCTGCGCCTCATCTGGTGGCTGCTGATTGGTGTACTGCTGGCTGGATTCGCCGTGACCGATGGTTTCGATCTCGGCATCGCGGCGCTCGTTCGCGTGCTGGCGCGGGACGATGACGAGCGACGCGCCCTGCTCGAGACGATCGAACCCACATGGGAAGGCAACCAGGTCTGGTTGATCCTCGGCGCTGGCGCGGTGTTCGCGGCCTGGCCCCTGCTGTACGCCGCGGCGTTCTCGGGTTTCTATTTCGCGATGTTCATCGCCTTGCTCGCCTTCATCCTGCGGCCGGGCGGTTTCAGTTTCCGCAACAAGGTACGTGATCCGCGCTGGCGCAATGCCTGGGATTGGGTGCTGACCTTCACGGGCGTCGTGCCTCCGCTCATCTTTGGCATCGCGATCGGCAACCTGTTCCTTGGCGTTCCGTTCCGCTATGACGACAACCTGCGCATGACCTACGAAGGTGGGCTGCTCGATCTGCTGACGCCGTTTCCGTTGCTGGTCGGCGTGCTCGCGCTGGGCATGCTGCTGATGCACGGCTGCGCATGGGCCGCGGTCAAATCCGAAGACCCGATCGCAGCGCGTGCCGCAGGCCTCCTGCGCTGGTTCGTGCCGACCTATATCGTGCTCTACCTCGCTGCCGGAGCATGGCTCGCAATGGCTGTTCCGGGCTACGCGATCAGCGGTGCGGCCGGGCTCGATGCCGCATCCAATCCGCTGCACAAGCAGGTCGTTGCGACCGGCAGCTGGCTGGCTGACGGCCCGCTCGGGCATGTCGCCAGCATGATGGCCGGCGTGGCGATCCTGGCCGCCGTGCTGGTGCCGCTGCTGGCCCATCGACGTCGCCATGTCGGCGCGTTTCTGGCGAGCGCGACAGCCGTGGTCGGGACCATATTCTCGTTCGGGTTCGCGCTGTTTCCGTTCCTCATGCCATCGGCCCTGGATCCGCGCAGCAGCCTGACGGTATGGGATGCATCGTCGAGCAAGCTCACGCTCGGCCTCATGCTGATTGCCGCGGTGGTCTTCATTCCGCTGATCCTCGCGTACACGACCTGGGTCTATCGCGTGTTGCGTGGCCGGGTCAGCCTGCAGCACATCAAGCAGTCGCATTCGATGTATTGACCGCCCGCTGCGCCGCAGCCGGTTGCAGTCATCGCCGCCCTTTGCAACGCACTTTTCCCGGAGTAAACCGATCATGTGGTATTTCAGCTGGATCCTCGGAGTCGGTCTCGCATGCAGTTTCGCGATCCTCAATGCGATGTGGTTCGAACTGCACGCCGACGCGGAAGCCAAACGGATCGCCGACCAGGATCTGCCGCCACACTGACCGCTGCTCGCGGACCGGCGCTGGCGGCGACCGACAGGCCTGCCCTCCATACAGCCGGAGTCCGCTAGACTTCCCGCTTCGTCCCGCGAAGCCGTCGCATGACATCTGACGTTGAAGCTGCGCCAGGCCATTCCCGGCGATATCTATTGCGTTGGTGCGTGCCGTTGGTCTTCCTCGCGCTCGTCGGCTGGCTGGCGATACACGAACTCGGCACGCTCGACCTGCCGGCGATGCAGCGCGCGTTGCTCAAGGTGCCGACATTCCAGGCCCTCGGCATTGCCGCTTTCGCGCTCGCGGCGGTCGCATTCACCGGGCTGATCGATCTCGTGCTGGCGCGCTGGCTGGCGATCGACCTGTCGCGGCGCGAGGTATTCACCCTCGCCTACGTATCGAACACCTTGTCGAACACGCTCAACCTCTCCGGCGCGGTGGGATCGGCGGCGCGCCTGCTCGGGTTCGCGTCACACGGAATCGAGTTCGCGCGTGGTGCCGCGCTGGTCGGCATGCAGGTACTGGCCCTGCCACTCGGTTTGTCCCTGCTGATCCTGTTCGCGCTCGCGCTGGGGCTCGTGCCGATCACTGCCGGCGGCGCCGTGCAGTGGCTGGGCCTGCTCGTGCTGGCAGCCGCAGCACTCTATCTTCCGGCGTTCTTCGTGCTGACTGCCCGGCGTGGCCTGATGCGCTGGTTGCCGCAGGGTCACGCATTGCCGGAATGGCGTCTCAAGCTGCAGCTCATCGCGATCTCTTTCGCGGACTGGCTGCTTGCGGCCGGTGTGCTGTATGCCTGCCTCCACGTGGCCGGCGCGCATATGAAGCCCGGTGAGTTGATCGGCGGTTTCGCCGCAGCATCCGTCCTCGGGCTACTGAGCCTGATTCCGGGCGGCATCGGCGTGTTCGACAGCGTGTTGCTGGTCGCGCTGAGCGCTGCCGGTTACGAGCAGGGTGCGATCCTGGCTGGCCTGTTCCTATTCCGCATCAGTTACTACGTGTTGCCCTTGTTCACCGGCCTCTATTTCGGCTCGGGCATGCTCGCCAGCCGCCTGCCGATCTTCGCGCGCGCGAACGCCCGCCTGCGTACGCATCCGTTGTTTGGCGTGCTCGGTCTGCCGGCCAGCCTGCTCGCGGATGTCGGCATTCGCCTGCTGGCCGTGCTGACTTTCTGCGCGGGTTTGCTGCTGCTCGGCTCGGCGGCGATTCCCGCCGTGCGCGAGCACGCCGAACTGGTGCACGACGTGCTGCCGCTGGCGGCGATCGAAAGCTCGTACTGGTTGTCGATCCTGAGCGGCGTGTTCCTGCTTGGCCTCGGTCGCGGCATCGATGGCCGCCTGCGGCTGGCCTACGGTCTTGCGCAGCCCCTGCTGCTGGTCAGCGCAGTGCTCGCCGTGACCAAGGGATTGCACTACGGCGAGGCCTTGTTCCTGCTCGGCGTCGCGGTGTTGCTGCGCCTGCGCAAGCGCGAGTTCACCCAGCGCGCGATGAGCCTGAGTTCCGCGATGACCTTCGGCTGGTACGCGGGACTGTTCGTCGTCGTGCTCGCTTTCTTCGCGATCGGTTGCTGGTCGGTGTTCGGCGACGAGAGCTTCGACCTGTTCTATTTCGGCGCCGATGGCCATTCCTCGCGTATCGGGCGCGGCATCGTGGCGGCGGCGATTGGCCTGGTCGCCTACTTGATCTGGCAGTTCTTCGCGGTGCGCCGGCCACCGCTCAGGCTGCCCGATCGCAGTGAGCTCGAACGCGCGCGCGAGATCTACAACGAATCGGGTGGAGGCGAGTTCGCGCATCTGACTTTCATGCGCGACAAGCACCTGTTCTGGTCGGCCGACGGGCACGCGCTGATGGCCTATGGCGCGGTGCGCGATCGGCTGGTCGCCCTCGGATCGCCATGCGGGCCGGAGCCGGCGATTCGGCGGGCGATCCTCGATTTCCGCCGCTTCGCCGATGCGCAGGATCGGGTGCCGGTGTTCTATGAAGTGCTGGAGCCGGATCTGTCGCTGTATCACGATCTCGGCTTCGACCTGTTCAAGCTCGGCGAACTGGCCATGGTGCCGCTGGCCGGTTTCACGCTCGTCGGCAAGCGCTGGGAAGACCTGCGCCAGGCGGTCAACCGTTCGGTCAAGGAGCAGTTGAGTTTCGAGTTGCTCGAACCTCCGTTCGATACCGTCCTGATGAGCGAGATCGAGCGCGTCTCCGATCAGTGGCTCGCTGAAAAGGACGTGCGCGAGAAAGGTTTCTCGCTCGGCCGTTTCGATCCCGACTATCTGGCGTGGAGTCCGCTGGCGGTCGTGCGCCGCGCCGGCGAAGTCATCGCTTTCGCGAACATCCTGCCGGCCTATGGCAAGGACGGTGTACTCAGCATCGACCTGATGCGGCACGTCGCCGATGCGCCACGCGGCACGATGGATTTCCTTTTCGCGAGAATCATGCAGTGGGGCAAGGAGCAGGGCCACGCGTGGTTCAGCCTCGGCATGGCGCCGCTGTCGCGGGTCGGCGACAACCCGTATGCGCGCGTCAACGAACGGCTCGCGGCGCTGGCATTCCAGTATGGCGGACGCTTCTACAACTACCAGGGCTTGCGCCGCTACAAGGAAAAATTCGACCCGCAATGGATTGGCGCGTATCTGGCGTATCCACGCGGCTTGTGGGTGCCGGGTTTGCTGATCGACGTCGCCGCGCTGGTCGATGGCGGTTATCGACGCTTCCTGTTCGGGGGACGACGCTAGCGCACGTACGCACGGAGACCGGGATCGTGCTGCGCGCGGCATCGCATGCGATCTGCGATGCAGTCGACTTTTCCCGGGGCGAAGTGTGAAGTGCTCCGCATTGGGTTCCAGAACGCACGGGTTCAGTTAACGGCTTGTGAACACCTGTTTCTGTCTGCTTTGCTAACTTCGCGCGGTCCGCGGGATCGCCGATCGGGCGACACCTTTGTTTTGGCCCGATAGAGCGACTTTCGCGCATGCAGATTTCCCGCTTGCTTCCGATGGCTGCATTCGTCAGCGCAACCGTTCTTGCCGCGTGCATTCCGCTGCGCGAGGCACGGGCCACCGATATTTCCTGGCAGCCGCAGATCACCGCGATGCTCGCCGCGAACGCGCCGAGTGCGATGCTGCCGGCGATGCCGCCCTCTTCCACGCCGATCGTCGGCGCGCCGCGCAGCGAGTTTTCCCCGCGCGAATTGCTCGCGGCACTGGCCAATCGCCTGCGCGACATCCGCTACACGCGGGGTGGGCGCGATCCATCGACTGGTTTCGATTGCAGCGGTTTCGTGCGTTACGTGTTCCGCCAGGGCATTGGTGCGGATCTTCCGGCAAGCTCGGCCGCGCAATTCGGTACCGGGCACAAGATCAATCGCACGGATCTGCGCAGCGGCGACCTCGTGTTCTTCCGCACTGCCGGCAAGCGCATTTCGCATGTCGGCATCTATCTCGATGAAGGGCAGTTCATCCATGCACCGTCGGCGGGCAAGACGGTCAGCGTGAGCAATCTTCGCGAGCCGTATTGGGCCAAGCGTTTCGCAGGCGCCAAGCGTCCTGAGGTCCTTGCCGCAACGGATTCGGACAGCCGCCAGCATCAGGGTTGAGTGCGGTTGTCGATAGCGCACTGCCGTCCTGTCTTTCCCGCGTAGCGCTCAGGGCTTCGCCAGCGCGCCGACGATGAGATCGCCCAATCCCTGATAGTTGCCATCATAGTGATGGCCTCCCGGGAAACCCTGTACGCGCAATGTGGGCGCTTTCGCTTCGCGGCAG
>JBEBXZ010000056.1:0-7625 GCA_040391335.1 Dokdonella fugitiva
GCGGCTACAACATCGAGTCGCTGACCGTTGCCGCGACGCATGATCCGCAGGTTTCGCGACTGACCATGGTGACGCTGGGCGACGATGCGGTGATCGCGCAGATCATCAACCAGTCACGCAAGCTGATCGATGTCCTGGAAATTGCCGACATCACGAGTCGCGCGCATCTCGAATCGGAGTTGCTGATCGTCAAGGTCAGCGCGAACGCGGCCAACCACGGGCGCATCACCGCGTTTGCACGCGATCACCAGGGCATCGTCATCGACGAAAACGGATCGACGCGCATCCTGCAGTTCATGGGCGGCGCCATGCACATTGGCGCGGTGCTCGATGCGCTGGCCGACGTGGCCGAAGTCATCGAGCTTGCGCGCAGCGGAACTGCGGCGATCGAATGCGGCGATGCCGTGCTCGCGCCGCCGGCCTGAGCGATCGCCGGCAGCGCGTGATTCAGCGGCTCCCGCCGGCGGGCTCTGCCGGCATCGCGCCGAGGCGCACCATGCGATCCATCGTGACGTCGCCGCGGCGGATCGTCAGCGTCACCGGTTTGCCGGCCTCGCCACGCAGCAGTTCCTGGAACTCGGCGCGATCCCGGAAAGGCCTGCCATTGAAGGCAAGCACGAGATCACCGGCCATCAGGTTCGCCTGCGATGCGGGCGTGCCGCCGACGACCGATCCGATTTCCACGCCGGTCGCACCTTCCAGCGTTTCCTTTTCGCGCGCGGTCAGGTTGCGGAAGCTCGCGCCGAACAACAGCTTCAGGCGCACGTAGTAGACGGCGAGGAATTGTTCGTGCGCCTGCCCTTCGGGACGGTCGTTGCGATAGACCAGCACCTGGTCCGCGCCGACTTCCGTGCCGATCTCCAGCGCCTTGGCCTGGGCCGAGGCATCGTCGACTTCATAGCGCGCACTGCCGATCTGCACGTAGCCGCGCGCGCTGAGCGTCCGCTGGTCGCCAATCGCGTTGCGGCCTTCCACCAGTTCGGGCTGGGCTGGTGGCGGTGCCGCGCGCAGCGAAGCGATCATCTCGGGGCTGCGGCTTGCGACGGGTTCGTAGTGACGGTCGGTCGGCGTCTCGGGCACGACGAGCTCCGGCGTGGCGCCGGGCTCGACGACCGTGGTGTGGGTCACGCAGCCGGCGACGGCGGCGAGCGCGACGACGAGCAGTGGAATTCGCAAGGACGTGTTGTTCATCGCCCAAGCATAACGCCAGCAGGCCCGGCGGGTCGTGACGCAATGCGATGCGCATGGGTCGGCCGCATGTCGGTGGACAAGCTGCTGCTTGCAGGCGACCTCGCGCTTGCCCGAGGATCGCGGCATGGAAAAGACCCATCGCTCCCACCTGCGCGGCATCCTCTGCATGCTCGTCGCGGTCGCTTCGTTATCGCTGATGGATGCAGGGCTCAAGGTGCTGGCGGCCAGCTATCCGCCGATGCAGGTCGCAGCCCTGCGCGGTCTATCCTCGCTGCCGCTGGTGCTTGCCTGGGTGGCGTGGACCGGCGGTTTCGCTCCGCTGTTCCGCGTGCGCTGGGGATTGCACGTGCTGCGCGGATTGCTCTCGATGCTGATGCTCGCGTCGTTCGCGTTCGCCTTGCGTGAACTGCCGATGGCCGAGGCCTATTCGATCTTCTTCGTCGCACCGCTGCTGATCACCGCATTGGCAGTCCCGTTGCTTGGCGAGCAGGTGGGCTGGCGGCGCTGGATCGCGATCCTCATTGGCTTGCTGGGCGTATTGATCGTATTGCGCCCGTCGGGTGATCGCGTGTTCACGCTGGGCGGCATTGCCGTTCTGGTTGCGGCGATCGGTTATGCGTTTTCGTCGATCATCGTGCGCGTCCTCGCCCG
Organism: Dokdonella fugitiva; assembly: GCA_040391335.1. Taxonomy (GTDB): domain Bacteria; phylum Pseudomonadota; class Gammaproteobacteria; order Xanthomonadales; family Rhodanobacteraceae; genus Dokdonella; species Dokdonella fugitiva_A. Next base: position 1,843 of record JBEBXZ010000056.1, read on the forward strand.
CACCGACTCGACGCAGAGCATGGTGTTCTGGATGCTGGCGATGCTGAGCCTGTTTGCGGTGGCGGGCGCGTGGCCGCACTGGATGGCGATCCGTACGGAACACTGGATCGTGCTCGCAGGACTCGCCTTAAGCGGCGCGATCGGCCAGTACGCGATCACCGAAGCCTTCAGTCATACGCCGGCATCGGTGATCGCGCCGTTCGAATACACCGCATTGGCCTGGGGCATGGGTCTCGACTGGATGCTCTGGCACACCTTGCCGGATCGCATGATGCTGATCGGGGCCGGCGTGATCGTCGCCAGTGGTCTTTATCTGATCCATCGCGAGCGCATGCGGGGCAGGATGGAACGGATCGGCGCAATCGTCGACTGATCGGCTTTTTCGTGCGTAAACGCACGGCAGGCTGAATGCCTGCATTCGGATGCCTTGTCGCGCATGGCACATCCAAGAAGAATGCGCATTCGATTCGAACCGTGGAGTGGATGATGCGCAACCTGATCCCGTTTGGTCCGCTGGCTCTTGCTCTCGCCCTCGCGCTTGCCACCGATGCACGCGCGGTCGAGCCATGTGCTGATCCTGTCGTTATCGTCGACATGCGCGATCGGGCAGCAGCGGCCAAACCCGATGTCGATGCGGCGCAAAAGATGCGCATCGCGGCCGATGCTTTCACCGGGGGCACCGCATTCACGATCAATTCGGTCGCGCGCGGATCGTTCACCGCCGTGAACAGGGACCAGGTGCTCTATCTCGCCCAGCAGGGTGGTCCGGACGCGACGTCGCCACAGGCGCAGGACGCCGTGATCGTGATCTACGAAGGCGCGCGCCTCGTGCGCAAGTTCCCCACGACGTCGGGCAACTTCATCGAGGCAACGAAAAAACTCGATCCCGAAGCGCCTGATTCGCTGCTCGTGCGGGCGGATCACTACCAGATGGCAACCGCGAGCACGCGCCTGACCCTGCTCAGGCTGGATGGGGAAAAGCCGCAACTGCAGGCCGTATTCGACGACGCGCTGGTGAACCGTTGCGAGGACGAACGTTTCGGCGGCGACGTCGAGGCCGCGGCTGCATCGCATTGTCCGGATGGAAAAGCGCGTGAAGGCACGTTCTGGATGACGCGCTACGAAGCGCGCTGCGTCGATGGCAAGCCGCCGCGCGCCGCGGATTTCGCGCCGGTGAAGGATATCGAACGTCGCATCACCCGCGTCGTTCAGGGTTAACCCTAGTTAGGGAAAGTCCGGGCTCCCCACGCTCCATCGCCCGTGCATCATGCGTCCACAGGCAGCCGTTGGATCTCCCTTCCATCACTGCCGATGCAGGCAAGATCACAAACATTCTGGAGGTTCAAAATGTCTATCGGCGGCGGTGGTAATTTTCTGAGCAGCATCGGTTCGATCGTTGGCGGCATCTTCGGCGGCCCGATCGGCGCAATGATCGGCCAGATGGCCGGACAACTCCTGTCTTCTGTCGTCGGCCAGGTGGTCGACCAGTTGCCGGTGGATCAGCCGTTCAAGGATCTGATCAACGCGGGCTTCAAGGCAGGCATGGGCGACGTCGGCGGTGCGATTTCCGATGCCAACAAGTTCATCGAGGAACTCGGGCAGTCGATGGGCGGTTCGCAATCGGATATCGCCTCGATGCAGCGTTCGCTGGATGATTTCAAGACCGAAGTCACCAAGCTGTTCACCGATGCGCTGGCCCGCGATGGCGTCGAGAAGGAAGAGGCCGGTTCCGGCCAGTGTTCCGGCAACGCCGCGCAGAAGGGCGGCGCGGCAGGTTCGGGCGGCAGCTGGCTGCGCGCGATGTCCGAGGCCTTGGGCAAGCAGTGCGATCAGCTCGCCGACGAGATGCAGGAAGCGGTCGACAACATCGACAAGGAAGATCCGAGCACGATGGTCGAGTTCCAGACCATCTCGCAGCAGTTCAGCCTGCTGATGAACTCGACGACGACGGCGATCAAGTCGCTCGGCGAAGCGATGACCGCGGTGGTCCGCAAGCAGTAATCGGTCCGCTCCTCGTATTCGAAGGAAGACCAGAGAGCGGGCCGGGTTTCCGGCCCGCTCTTTCTGTTTTTGTGATGCACGGCGGGTTTGCCATCAGGGTTGTGTGACGCGTGGCAGATCCGTGCGGGGCGAATGTCCCCACAATTCGCGGGGTTTGCCGGGCATGACAAACCGTTCAGTTCGAAATGGGTAAGTTTCCGCTGGATGTATCGCGCATCGCTGCAGGTGCGGTGTCCACCCATCTGTCGTTGTGGCATCTCTTGCAGGAGGACTTGCAGTGAAACGCACGATCAGTATCGCTTTCGTCATCGCGGTCGTGATGTCGATCATGCACGACGCGAGCGCGCAGACCATTGATGGCTCCGCCTATTTCTCGCCGCTGACCGACAACGTGCAGCCGTTGATCTACGGCAACGTATTCAGCAAATCCCATCTCGAAAAGCGCGGCGGTCCGAAGGCGGCAGCGCGCGCGCGCGCCGAATACTATCCCCGCACTGCGGATCGATCGACGGGTACGGCCGCGTCCAGTGACGGGGACCTGCATGTCCGTTTCGATTCGCGTATTTCACGCGAAGTGCGTACCAGCTACATCGACTCGATAAGTCGCGAGAATGGCGAGCAGGCCGCACAGGGGCTGCGCAACTACTACGAACGCAACGATGTGCACCGTCTGTTCGAGACGGCGATTTCTCCCTATGGCTTGCGCGGTGACGATCTCGCCGACGTCACGACCGCCTATGTAGTCGTCATGTGGATGACGGCCAACCAGAGCGCCCTGCCATCGAGTGCCGAAGTGCAAGGCGTGCGTGCGCAACTGCACGAGATCATGTTGACCGAAGGCAGGGTTCCGGCACGTGCCGCGGAGCGCCAGCGCGCCGCGGAATCCCTGATCTACCAGACGGTCACCTTGATCAAGGTGCGCGAGGAAGCGCAGGCGCAGCGCAACGAGGCTTTCCTTGCCCGGCTTGCGGATTCGGCGCAGGCGAGCATGGCCCGGCAGAAGTTCGATCTGCGTGGATTGTCGATGACGACCTATGGACTGGTGCAACGGTGATGGACATGAATATCTCGATGGATCACGGCTTTTCCTCGCGCGAGCCCTACAGCACGGCACCCGTGCCGCGCCGGCCCTCGCGGAGCGGAGACTATGCGGGCTCCGAACTGTTGCGCACGCACCGGCTGGTGCTGCGCGAACTGCGGCTCTCCGATGTGAGCGACCTGTCGGCCCTGCATCAGGAACCGAAGGTTCGCGAGATGTTGCTGGAGCCGGTGCCGGTCGCGTTCCTGGAGATCGCGGGCCTCGTCATATCCGCGAACCGCACCTATGTCGAAAAGCCGGGCCTTGGCATCTGGCATGCCGCCGACCATGCAGGGGAATTCGTCGGTCTGTTCTCATTGATGCCGGTGGGCGATACGCATGAGGTCGAGCTCGGCGCACGATTGATGCCGGCGATGTTCGGTCGCCTGTATTCGCTCGAAGGCGCGCGTGCATTGCGGGATTTCGCGTTCTCGGAACTGGGGTTGCCGCGCCTGCATGGCTTTTGCGATCCGCGCAATCACGCAGTCCCCGCGATCTTCCGGCGGCTCGGCTTCACTCCCGAAGGGATGACCGAACACTACGGCAAGGAGGCGCTCAAGTTCGTTCTCGGGCGTCCTCTCGCAACGCTCTGATCCCATGACGTTGGCCTTGGCGCCGGCAGGCAGGAGAAAGCTTGAATGCAATCGTGAACAATGGGCTCGATGAGCGGTATCCGATCGGAAGCGATCCGGAACTGTCACGCCAGGTGCGCCAGGAATTCATCGATACGCTGGTGTCGCGTACCGGCATCGATGCACAGACGGTTGCCGATGAACTCGGGCGGCGCGATATCGCGACCGAGTTCGACCGCCACTTCGCCGCACTTGAACTTTCCCGTGGGCAACTGGCCGACGTGCTTGCGGCACACGTGCTGGCGATGTGGAGCATCGTGCACGACACGGAGGTTTCCGATCCCGCTATTGCAGCGGCGGTGCGCCGGCAACTTGCCGGTTCATTGCGCGGCCGTCCCGATGCGGCGGATCCGGCGCGTCGCCAGCTCGTCGGCGAGGCCCTGATCTACGAAAGCATGCTCTCGCTCGAGGCGCGCGCACAGGCGCGCGCTGCGGGTGATCGCGCGCAGCTGAAGCAGATGGCCGAGACCGCGCAGGGCAACATGCTCAGCCGGCAGGGGATCAATCTGAAGAAGACGCGCCTGACGCGCAATGGATTGCAGCGCGGTTGAGTAGGGCGGTGACGCGGAAGCTGCGTACCGCCGATGCGGCGCGGCACATGGCGGATCAGAGATCGCGCAGCACCCAGTTGCTCGGGATGCTGCTGCGGTTTCCCGCGCCTGCGGCGAGGGCGCTGCGGGCGATGTCGTGCGCCGGCATGCCCTCCTTCCAGGCCAGCGCGATTGCCGCGAGCCGATCACGCGTGCCGCGCATGTACACGCCTTCGAGTTCGGTCTGCGTATCCGCTTCGAGTTTGCGCGGGTAGAGCAGTCGCGCATCGGCATCGAAGTCGATCAGTTCGATGAGCTGGCGCAGGGTTTTCGCGTACACCTCATCGCCGAGGCGGATGCGTTGCGTGCCCTGCGCAAGCCAGGCGGTCAGGTATTCGATTGGACCGAAGGAGCGGCTTGGCGCGGAGGAACCGAACAACTGGCCCGCCAGTGCGCCGCTGATCTGGGTTCCGGCCTGCCACATGCGGCTGGCGCCCCAGGCGGTCAGGACGCCGCTCGGCAGGTCGTTGCGCCGCAAGCCGATCGCCAGCGTAGCCGCTACCGCGCGCTTGGCGTTGTCATCGCTGCTCTCGCTGATCGTGACCAGCAGCTTGATGAACGTCGGATAGCCATGGTCTTCGCCGAGCTTGCGCGCAACACGCTTGAGCAGGGCGAGGCGGAAATCATCGTTTCGATTGAAGATGAGCGCGGCGGAAAGCTTGCCGGCGGTAACGACCAGTGGATTCGCAGCAGGCGAAGGGTTCATCGCGGGTGTCGCTCAGTTCAACGCAGCGAGGATGGCGTCCACTGTCTTGTCGAGCGCCGCCGAATCTCCGGGCTGGATGAGCGCGGCGCCGCTGAGGTCGAGGCGACGGGCACTCTCCGCCGTGCCGTTCCAGACATCCGCAGCGAGCATCGTTTCACCGGGATCGCGCGTTGCGGCAACCGCAGGAGCGGAATGATCGGGACCGTGCGCCGATGGCGTACCGAGCTGATCGAGCGAAAGCCGCGCGGAATCGAGGGCGGCCGAGGCGGCTTCCGTATCGAGCGGCTTGAGCAGCGATTGGGCGATGTTGTCGGCAGGTATCTTCATGGTCTTTTCCGGAACGCTCCCGGGAATGGTCGCAGAACCGCTCGCACATGGTATCCCGTGACGGAGTTCGCATCATCTGGGGTTAACCCTTGCGCGGCCGTGCGAAGTATTCGTCGATACTCGATCCCGGTCCTGAATCGACGGTTCCTGCGCGCATGAGCGGCAACAAGAACGACAGCGGTGATCGCACCGAGAAGCCGACTTCGAAGCGGCTCAAGGATGCGCGCAAGGATGGTGATGTCCACAAGAGCCGTGAACTGAGCAGCACGATGCTGGTACTGGTCTGGCTGATGGTCGCCTGGCTCGGCACGCCCACCTACTACCGCTATTTCCAGGGCCTGTTCGAAACGATGTTCATCGCGATGCGGCGGCCTGGCATCGATGCGATGTACATGGCCATCGAGCAGGGGACGATCGCCTTGCTGATGCTGACGGTGCCCGTGATGATG
>JBEBXZ010000057.1:0-7560 GCA_040391335.1 Dokdonella fugitiva
GTAGTCAGCTTCGGTTTTGATAGGTTTGATATCCATGGGACACCTCAGATGGTTTGAGCGTCGATGGTGTCGTACTGCTTATGGGTTCCGATGAAGCGCACGTACACAATCTTGTAGGGGTAGTTGATCCAGGCAATCAGGCGGTATTTGTTGCCCGCGATGTTGAAGACAACACGCCCGCCCTGAAGAATGCTGGCATTGCTGTAGTCCGCTTTCACATCGGCAGGCTGCGTCCAGTTGGCCGCCTTGGTCTGCCTGTACCAAGCCAGCGCAGGCTCTTCGGCATCAAGGTGTTCGGGAGCGTTCTCCCAGAAGGCTTTCAATGTCGAAAGGGCAATAATCCGCATGGCTCGCATGATAGTCCCATTTTGGGACTACGGCAACGAGTGGATCGTTCCCATACGAAGGGCGGGCCCCTCGCGCTACTTGGCCAGCTTCAACTCGAGTTCGAGCGCCGTTCGCTTCTCATCCATCACGATCTTCGCGCGATCGCTGTTCGCCTTCTCGAATCGGTCCGTCACTGCCACGGTTCCGAAGTAGCTGGTCGCGGCGATGTAGAACTCTTTGGTCGCCTTCAACAGATCCGGCTTCTTCTTTTGCAATACTTCGGTGGCGCGCATGGTGTGGTCTGACCCAGAACACGCTGTGCCCGCTGCCCGCTGCCCGCTGCCCGCTGCCCGATGGCGTGGATGCGCGCTACGTCAAGATCGAGACACCAGCCTTCGGTGGTGACTACATCGAGGCCGGCCGTCTCTGGATCGGAGATGCTCTCGTAGTGCCCTATGGCGCAGACGCGAATTGGACAATCGGTACACATGAGCGCGGAAGCGTTGACGAGTCGGCGGGCTTAGAGGTGTATCCATCAGCGAAGCCGCGCGGCCGTGAGCTGCGACTGTCGTTCACGGCGCTGGACGAATCGTGGGCTTTCGGCGTCCCGGAAGACGGTGGCACAACGGTGACTGATGTGCCGAGCTTTCAGGATCTACACACGCACGTCGGCGCGATCGGTGAGGTGATCGCGATGCCACGCACGGACTGGATCTGGCCGCGCCGCATTGGCATCTACGGCCGCCTGAGCGACGACAGCCTTTCGATCAGGCACGTCGCTGGCCCCGTCTATTCGACGAGCATGCGCGTGATCGAAGAGCGTTAACTAGGCAACAAGGTGGATCACTGAAGAAGAGCGCCGAGATGATCATCCAGTCTTGGGTATCTGGGACTTTCACGGTGCGGCATTTTGTTGCGCACCGTGAAAGTTTAAGCTGAGGGAGTTATCAAGCGATTCGAGTCGCATTTATCGCGGCGCGCGTCAGAACAGTCCGTTGTCCCGGCACAGATCACGACCCGAAATAGCCCATCGTCTCGGTGCAGGCCGGGACCCAGCGCCTTCGATGAAGCCCTGTCCGGGTCAGCTCGATGGAGCGAATCGCATGCATCGATCCAGGAAGGGAAAGCGAAAAATGTGAGGCGAACGCGCAAGGCGTTGGGCCAGGCATGTCAGCCTTCCGCGATGCGATATCGCGCGCGCCGCTCGCGGGCGGCGCTGTTCGCCGGACATTGGGAACCAAGCTGCATCGACGCGGAGGCTTCGCAGCGACTCAGTCGAGCGTGGAGCCTCGCAGGGCGCGAACCTGGTCGGCGGCCACGCCGCTGCCGTTGTTCCCCCAGCTTGCGCGGATGTAGTTCAGCACATCGACGATTTGCTGGTCGCTCAGCTTCTCCGAGAATGGCGGCATCGAGTGCGGTTGCGGATTGCCGGCGGTGGTCGGAGGTATGCCGCCGGAAAGGATGACGCGGATGTTGTTCAGCGCGCTGTCCGAATCCACTTGCGAATTGCCGGCGAGGGGCGGGTAGTCGCTGCCGCGCCCGCGACCATCGGATTGATGGCATTCCGCGCAGTATTGCTCGTAGATCTTTTTGCCGGCTGGCGAACTGAACTTGCTCGCCGCATTCGCCACGCGAAGCTCGCGCTCCATCGACGACACGCGCCGCGGTATTGCAGGGACGGTTTTCAGGTAGGTGGCGATGGCCAGCGCGTCGCCACTCTCGAGATGGCGCAGGCTGGTGTAGATGACTTCGGCCATCGGTCCGTACGCCGATCCCTTTTCCGAAATGCCGCTGCGCAGATAGTCGGCCAGTTCCTGCACCGTCCATTTTTCCAGGCTGCTCTGATCGAGGGCTGGCGCGTACCAGTTCTGTCCGAGGATCTGGGTACCGACGAGGTAGCCATTGGCAGGCAGCGAGGCCATCGGTCCACGTTTGCTGTGGCACATCGCACAGTGGCCGAGGCCATCGACCAGATAGCGGCCGCGACTCGCGGGATCCGCATTATCCACGGGCCGGACCTGGCCCTGCGGTCGGTGATAGAGCATGCGCCATGCGAGCAAGGCGGCGCGCTGGCTTGCGGGGAACTCGAGTTGATTGGGTTTCGGCTCCGTCCTGACCGGTGGCAACTGGCGCAGCCAGGCGAATATCGCATCGATATCTGCATCCTGCAATTCGGAAAAATTGGCGAATGGGAATGCGGGATAGAGCAGGCCGTTGCGGCTGACGCCATGGCGCATGGCGTGTCGGAATTCCTCGACCGACCAGTCGCCGATGCCGGTTTCCGGATCAGGCGTCAGATTGCTCGAATAAAGCGTTCCGTAGCTGGAGCGGAATGCGCGTCCGCCCGTGAAAGGCTGGCCGCCGCGGACGGTATGGCAGGTCGTGCAGTTGCCGATCTGTGCGAGATACTTGCCGCGCGCAATCGTGGCCGCATCGGCGACCACGGCGGTGGTGCCGCCACGTGGTACGTGCAGAACGGCAAATCCGCCTTGTGCCTTGAACAGGACGCCGCCGACGAAGAGGACGAGCAGGACCAGCGGCAACAAGGCTCCAAGAACGATCCAGGATCTGCGTACTCCAGCGCTCATTTCGATACCTCCGCACGGGCTGCAGATGCGCCGTTCATTGTCGCTTCATGCGGGAGATCTCCGCAGGCCATCGGCAGTTTGCGCGTGCCGGCGGCGGCCGGGCGCGCTCCCGCGGCGGATGATTGTCGCGACAACCAGCTTGCGAGCAGCCGCGTATCAGCGGGATCGAGCTTGTGCGCGATCTTCGCCATGCAGTCGGGTTCGACCGATTTGCGCACGCCGGCGACCCAGCCACCGATCTGCGCAATGATGTAGTCGGGTGGCAAGCTGAGCAGCGAAGGCACGCCCGGTTCCAGTCCGGTCAGGGATTCCCCGTGGCAACTGGCGCAGGCCGGAAGCGCCTTGTCGGGATCGCCTTCAAAAACGAACCTGCGCGCGCGCGCTTCACTGGCGGGATCAAGCGCCTGCGTGCCATCGGCGGCGCGTTCCGCATGCGCGGGCTGCGCCGCGTACCAGTTGGCGATCTGCATCAGGTAGGCGTCGTCCATGAACTGCATCAGGTAGATCATCTGCGGATAGTGGCGGCGCCCATCGCGGAACCCCTGCATCTGTTGCAACAGATAGCCCGCCGGCTTGCCTGCCAGGTGCGGATAGTACTCGGCACCTTTTGCGCCTTGCCCGTGGTCGCCGTGGCAAGCGGCGCAGGCGGCGAGCCGTTCCTTGAGATCGATGGTTTCCTGCGCGGCGACGCTCGCGCTGCCCGCGAAGAGCAGGCTTGCGAGCGCCACCCCGCAGGCAATGCGGCGGAGTGGACGCGCCGTCGGTGCGACTGAAGAGGCGTTTGGTTTCATGATGCGGGCCGAGGTTGAAGATGGGTGAAGGTCGCTGTGCTTGCGCGACGCATGAGGCGAATCGTCCGGTGCGCGGATGCGATTCCTCATCCGGAGGATGCTTTCACGACTGCAAGGGACTTCATGATTAGCGCCCCGCGCCGGCGAGCCGGCCGAGAGTCGCGATGGCCGCTTCGGCCTGTGCGTTCCACACGTGCCCGTAGTTGAGCCGCAGACAATTGCGGAAGCGTGCATGCGACGAAAAGATCGGACCGGGCGCGATGCTGATGCCATGCGACAGCGCATGGCGATGGATCTCCAGTGCATCGGCGTGCTCCGGCAGCTCGATCCAGACAAAATAGCCGCCGGCCGGTCGGGTAGCACGCGTGCCCTTGGGGAAGTAGCGCGCGACGGCTCGCATCATCTCGCCTTGTTGCAGCGAAAGCGCGTGGCGCAGATGACGCAGGTGACGGTCGTAGCCACCGGCTTCGAGATAGGTCGCAATCGCGGCCTGCGTGGGCGCCGACGTGGCCAGGCTTGTGGTCAGCTTGAGTCGCGCAACCTTGCGCGTGAAGCGCCCCGGAGCGGCCCAGCCGATCCGGTAGCCGGGCGCGAGGCATTTCGAGAATGACGAGCAATGCATGACCAGGCCTTTCTGGTCGAACGCCTTCGCGGGCGGCGGACGCTTCGCACCGAAATGCAGTTCGCCGTAGACATCATCCTCGATCAGTGGCACTTCGTGACGGGCGAGCAGTTCGACCAGATCGCGTTTCTTCGCATCCGGCATGAGGCTGCCGAGCGGATTCTGGAAACTCGTCATGAGCCAGCACGCTTTCGGCGCATGCCTTTCCAGCACGCGTGCGAGCGCCGCGAGATCAATGCCGTCACGCGGATGGGTAGGCACTTCGATGGCTTGCAGGCCGTTGCGTTCGAGCACCTGCAACGCCGCATAGAATGTCGGCGATTCAACGACCACCGCATCGCCGGGTCGGGTCACTGCCATCAGGCAGAGATTGAGAGCTTCGAGTGCGCCATTGGTGATGACGATATCGTCGGCGCGCACATGCAGGCCGTCGCCGAGATAGCGCAACGCGATCTGGCGACGCAGGCGCGAGCTGCCGGGCGTCAGGTCGTCGATGCTGATCCACGGATCGAGTTTTCGCGTCGCCGAGCCCATCGCTTTCGCCAGTCGCTCCAGCGGAAACAGCAGCGGACTCGGGAAAGCCGATCCAACAGGAATGAGATCACGCTGCATCGATGATTCGAGCACATCGAATATGCGTTCCTGGATGCTGACCGTGATCGAGTTTTCGTCGGGTTGCGAGATGTTCTCCGGCTCCGGCGGCAAGGATTGCGAGCCGGCGCTGACGTAATAACCGGAACGGTCGCGCGCACGCACGACACCACGTGCTTCGAGCAGGTAATAGGCCTGGAATACGGTGGATGGGCTGATCTGCCGGCTGACACTGGCCTGTCGCACCGAGGGAAGACGATCGCCCACGCGCAAAACGCCGCTGTCGATTGACGCGCCGATTTCATCGGCGACTTGTTCGTAGCGTTTGCGGGACTGTTGCGAAGGCTGGGGCATGCTCGGCATTTTGCCGAGTGGCGGATTCGAATAACAGTTCCAGAAGTGATGGAAAACACCATATCAGTTGGACGATGAATGAGCTGACAGGAGCTTGTTGCCGCTTTCCTGCCAATGCGGGCGCGACGCTCGATTGCCCGCATTTGCCCGCGAGTGGACAGATGTGCGTCGCTGCACGGGCGCGGATGTGGTTCCCAATACCAGCCTTCGAATAGGGCGGAGTAGGGCAATGCAGGCACGCGGATGGATACATGGCGCGACGTTCAAGGCGCTCGGGATCGGGTTCCTGGCCTTGTTGATGTTGATCCCGCTGGCGCAGGTGCGCTGGCTGATCGCTGAGCGCCAGGCGTCGGAACACGAAGCACGCGACAACATCTCCGCGCGCTGGGGTGGAGAGCAGTGGGTCGGTGGTCCGGTGCTGGTCGTGCCCGTACGAAAAACGGTACAGAACGACAAAGGCTGGGTGAATGTCGATGTGCGCCACTACGTGCTGCCCGAAAAACTCGGAGTCGATGCCGTTCTAAGCCCCGAACTGCGTCGCTATGGGATCTACGAGACGCCGGTGTACACGGCGACGCTCACGTTCAATGGCCAGTTCATGCTCGATGCGATCCACGTCGTGCCTGATGAAGGCGAGGAGTGGTTGTGGGCGCAAGCCGTATTGCGCATTCCGGTCGCTGATGTGCGCGGCATTCGTCGCCTGTCGGCGCTGAAGATTGGCGATGAGGAATGGGCATTCGGTCCGGGGAGTGCGGGCGTCGGCAACTTCAGCGCCACCGAAGTCGCCTGGCCGATCGATCCCGGGCACGCATCGTCAGCCATCCCATTCTCATTCGAGATGCGTCTGGCCGGAACCGAGACCCTGCGCTTTCTCCCGCTCGCGCGGCAGACCGATGTTGCGGTATCCGCACCGTGGGCCGATCCGAGTTTCACCGGCGCCTTTCTCCCTGAGCGGCATGACATTGATACGGCGGGTTTTCGCGCGAACTGGCAGGTCCTCGATCTGAATCGGGCATTCGCCCAGCACGGATTGCTCGACTCACTGGAAGGCAATGCGTTGCGGCAGGCCGCATTCGGCGTCGATCTGTATCAACCGGCGGACACCTATCAGCGCAACGAGCGCGCTGGAAAGTATGGCGTGCTATTCGTCGCGCTGACCTTCGTCGCCTTGTTCCTGTTCGATGCACTGGGCCGGTGGCGCGTGCATCCGGTGCAATACCTGCTGGTTGGACTGGCGATGTGCACGTTCTATGTCGTGTTGCTCGCGCTGTCGGAACAGATCGGATTCGCCTGGGCCTATGCGCTTGCCGCTATCGAGGTGATCGCGATTGTCGCCGGCTACGCCGTGGCGGCAGCGAGAAGCCGGCGTGCAGGCGGGACACTCGGCGGAATGCTCGCGCTCGTTTATGTGCTGCTCTATGGACTTGTCATCAGCGAACAATATTCCCTGTTGATGGGCGCGCTCGCCCTGCTCGCCGCGATTGCGACCCTGATGTACCTGACGCGCGGTGTCGACTGGTATGAACTCGGCAACCCCGCTCCGGTGTCGCCGGGTAGAATGCCGACACCATGAATCTACTCGCCATCGAAACCGCCACGGAGAGCTGCTCGGTTGCTCTGCTGTGTGGCGATGAACTGATCGTGCGCGGCGAATACGCGCCGCGCCGTCATGCGGAACTGCTGTTGCCGATGTGCGATGCGGTGCTGGCCGAAGCCGGCATCCGTCGGCGCCAGCTCGATGCGATCGCGGTCGGTCGTGGCCCGGGCGCATTCACTGGCGTGCGCCTGGCGATTTCCGCAGCACAGGGGATTGCCCTTGCACTCGATCTGCCGGTCATCCCGATTTCCTCGCTGGCCGCGCTGGCCATGGATTCCGCGGACAATGGCGCGCCGATTCTCGCCGTGATCGATGCGCGCATGGGCGAGATCTATGCGGGCGCGTTTCGTCACAGCAGCGGCGGGCTGGTCGAGCCGATCGGTCCGGAAAGCGTCGGTCCCGCGGATGCCTTGATCCTGCCGCCTCGTCGAATCTGGAACGTTATCGGTACTGGCTGGGACAGCTACCGGGAAGCGATCCTTGCGCGTCTCGAACAGCCGCCGCATTGGGCGGAAGGCGCGCGCTTTCCGCAAGCAGCGGCGATCGCGCGCCTGGCAGTGCCGCTCATGCTGAGCGGCAAAGGCGTCGCACCTGAACTCGCGTTGCCGGTTTATCTTCGTGACAAGGTGGCGTTGACGATCGATGGGCGGCAACAGGCGCGCTCGTAGCAGCGCCTGCCGGTTCGAGACG
>JBEBXZ010000058.1:0-7556 GCA_040391335.1 Dokdonella fugitiva
CAAGACACGACTGGCCGCCGAAGGCCTGTTCGACGCGGAAAGAAAACGACCGATTCCCGCCCTGCCGCGGCGGATCGGCGTCATCACCTCGGCCAGCGGCGCCGCGGTGCGCGACGTGCTCAACGTACTGGGACGCCGCTTCCCGATGGTCGAGGTCGAGATCCTCGCGGTGCCCGTGCAAGGCAAGGAAGCGCCACCGGCCATCGCGTCGATGATCCGCGCTGCCTCGAAGGCCATGCGTCACGACGTCCTGTTGCTGACACGCGGCGGCGGGTCACTGGAAGACCTGTGGGCATTCAACGATGAAGCGGTCGCCCGCGCGATCTTCGACAGCGCTGTTCCGATCGTCTCGGCCATCGGCCACGAGGTCGATTTCACGATCGCCGACTTCGTCGCCGACCTGCGCGCGGCGACGCCATCCGCCGCGGCCGAACTGCTGGTTCCCGATGCGCTCGCACTGCAACGCAACCTGCATGCGCAACGCGAACGCCTGCGACTGCGCTCGCGCCGCCATCTGCAAAGCCTGAGCCAGCGCGTCGACCACCTGTTCGCACGCCTCAATGCGCAGCGCCCGGCCATGCGCCTGGTCCGCGGCAACGAGCGCCTGTCCGCGCTGCAAGCGCGCCTCGGCCTGATCAGTCGTCACCTCGACGACCGCCGCCGCGCACGCCTGGAGCGCGCGCATGCCGCCCTGCTTGCGCGGCATCCACAGCAGCTTCTCGCACATGCCGCCGCGCGAAGCGGGCAACTGATGGGGCGGCTGCATCTGGCACTCGCCCAGGCGCTCGAACGCCGACGCGCGCGAGCCGCGGAACTCGGTCGCGCGCTGCACGCGGTCAGTCCCCTGGCGACGCTGGGGCGCGGCTACGCGATCCTGATCGATGCGGAAAGTCGCGAGGTCGTCCGTTCCGCCGGCAAGGTGGAACCTGGCACCACGCTACGCGCACTCCTGGCCGATGGCGAACTCGTGTTGCGCGTCGAAACCGGCAATTGACCAGAGTTGCACAACAGAACCACAATGCCTGCTCTTGATCGGAGCACCGCATGAAAGCATCGGATCTGTTCGTCAAGGCCCTTGAGAACGAAGGCGTCGAGTACGTGTTCGGCATTCCGGGGGAGGAAAACCTCGATCTTCTCGAATCGCTGCGGACTTCCTCGATAAGACTCATCCTCACGCGGCACGAACAAGCCGCCGGCTTCATGGCCGCGACCTACGGCAGGCTGACCGGAAAGGCGGGCGTCTGCCTCGCCACGCTGGGTCCCGGCGCGACGAACCTGGTCACCGCAGCCGCCTACGCCCAGCTCGGCGGCATGCCGATGTTCATGATCACGGGCCAGAAGCCGGTGAAGATCTCCAAACAAGGACATTTCCAGATTGTCGACGTGGTCGACATGATGAAGCCGCTGACCAAGTACACGCGCCAAGTCATCTCGGCGGACAACATCCCGGCCCGCGTTCGCGAGTCGTTCCGGCGCGCCGAAGAGGAACGTCCGGGCGCCACGCATCTCGAACTGCCCGAGGACATCGCGCGCGACGAGACCGACTCGATCGTGCTTCCCGCGAGCTTCCATCGACGGCCGATCGCCGACGACAAGGCCGTGCTGCGCGCCGCCGAAGCGATCCTCGAAGCAAAGCGCCCCATCCTGATGATCGGCGCCGGCGCGAATCGCAAGACCAGCAGCAAGATGCTGCGCGAGTTCGTCGAGAAGACGGGTATCCCGTTCTTCACGACGCAGATGGGCAAGGGCGTGCTCGACGAGACACATCCTCTGTGGCTCGGCAATGCCGCCCTGTCCGACGGCGATTTCGTGCATCGCGCGATCGAGAATGCCGACTGCATCATCAACGTCGGCCACGACGTGATCGAGAAGCCTCCGTTCTTCATGCGCCGCGGCCTGCGCACGGTCATCCACATCAACTATCTCTCGGCCGAAGTCGACACGGTCTATTTTCCGCAGATCGAAGTCGTTGGCGACATCGCCAACACGATCTGGCGCCTGGCCGACATGGTCAAGCCCCGGGAACACTGGGATTTTTCGTACGCCGATACCGTGCGCAGGCACCTCGATGCGCACCTGGCGAAAGGCGCCGGCGACGCACGATTCCCGATCTATCCGGTACGCATGGTCGCCGACGCGCGCAAGGCGATGCCGGACGACGGAATCCTTTGCCTCGACAACGGCATGTACAAGCTGTGGTTCGCACGCTATTACCGTTGCCGCAAGCCGAATACCTTGCTGCTCGACAATGCGCTCGCCACGATGGGCGCCGGCCTGCCCTCGGCGATCGCCGCCAAGATCGTGCATCCGGAACGCAAGGTCGTCGCCGTGGTCGGTGACGGCGGCTTCATGATGAACTCGCAGGACGTCGAGACGGCGGTGCGCCTGGGCCTCGATCTGGTCATCCTGCTGCTGCGCGACGACGCCTACGGCATGATCAAGTGGAAACAGGCGCACATGCACTTCGAGAACTTCGGCATGGACATGGGCAATCCGGATTTCGTGCGTTACGCCGAAAGCTACGGCGCGCATGGTCATCGCCCCGATTCCACCGAAGCATTCCTGCCCCTGCTTTCGCACTGCCTCGCGACGCCCGGCGTGCACCTCATCGATTTGCCGATCGACTATTCGGACAATGATCGCGTGCTGAATCGCGAGATCAAGGAGCTGAGCTCGCAGGTCTGATTCGCGCGCAGGGAGTTGCAATCGCCCACTCATTCCCCAACTAACGAATCCGGAATCCGTCCCTCCTTCGCCATATTCGTTTTGCCTGGAAGGAGCGAAGGAGAAAGCGACAAGGCACGCAAACCGAGGAGCGCCCGATGCTCAAGCCAACCTACCCCTACTATCTCGCCAACGAGGCGGTATTCGCGAATACCGACCTCGAAGTCACCGACAAGTACTCGGGCGAGATCGCGACGCGCGTTGCGATGGCCGATGCGAAGGCGATCGATGCGGGTATCGCGGCGGCGGTCGCGGCGACCGAGCCGATGCGCCGTTTCGCGCCATACCAGCGCCAGGCCGTGCTTGAACACTGCGTGCGCCGGTTTCGCGAGCGTTACGATGAATTGGCGATGGCGTTGTGCATCGAAGCCGGCAAGCCGATCAAGGATGCGCGCGGTGAAGTCACGCGCCTGATCGATACGTTCAAGGTTGCCGCGGAAGAAGCCGTGCGCATCAATGGCGAAACGATCAATCTCGAGATTTCAGCGCGCGCCGCGGGCTATCGCGGTTTCACCCGGCGCGTACCGATTGGGCCCTGCTCGTTCATCTCGCCATTCAATTTCCCGCTCAATCTCGCCGCGCACAAGGTCGCGCCGGGCATCGCCGCCGGTTGCCCGTTCGTGCTCAAGCCAGCCAGCCGCACGCCGATCGGTGCGCTGATCATCGGCGAAATCCTCGCCGAAACCGATCTGCCGAAAGGCGCATTCTCGATCCTGCCGGCGCATCGTGATGGCGCCGACCTGTTCACCACCGACGATCGCCTGAAACTGCTGTCGTTCACGGGATCGCCGGCCGTGGGCTGGGATCTCAAGGCGAAAGCCGGCAAGAAGAAGGTCGTTCTCGAACTTGGCGGCAATGCGGCGTGCATCGTCGATTCCGATCAGCGCGAGCGCCTCGACCTGGTCGTGGAACGCCTGATCTTCGGTGCGTTCTATCAATCCGGCCAGAGTTGCATCGGCGTACAGCGCATCCTCGTGCAGAAGGATTTCTACAACGAACTGCGTGACGCCTTCGTTGCAGCAAGCAGGAAACTCGTCGCCGGCGACCCCAAGGACGAAAAGACCTTCGTTGGCCCGATGATCGACGAGAAGGAAGCCGCTCGCCTCGATGGCTGGATCCAGGAGGCGATCAAGGCCGGTGCAACCCTTCTCTGCGGAGGCCACCGTCGCGGCACGATGCTTGAGGCGACCGTACTCGAGAACGTCGATCCGAGACAGAAATTGAGCTGCATGGAAGCGTTCGGCCCGGTCGTCACGCTGCAGCCCTACACCGATTTCGATGAGGCGATCCGCATCGTCAACGACAGCGAATTCGGCCTGCAGGCAGGCGTGTTCACCAACGACATCAACAAGGCGATGCAGGCCTGGGATGAACTCGACGTCGGTGGCGTGCTGATTGGCGATATCCCGAGTTTCCGCGTCGACAACATGCCGCCTCGGCCGCGAAGGCATCCGCTACGCGATCGAGGACATGACCGAACTGCGCCTGCTGGTGATCAAGGATCGCTGAGTCATCCTGTCGGGCGCACTGCTGCCGACCCACGCGGTTGGGAAACCGCGTCGTCGTTATCTCGCAAGCCACCCGTGGGACGCTTCATCGGGCTGCGGGCAAGGCTGCGCCCGCGCCGTGCGATCGCATCAAGAAACTGCAATCCCCGCGTCACCGGATCTTCATCCGTCGTGCCTAGCCTGCAACGCCTAGCCGTCACGCGATGTGGCGGATCACGCCTGCGGGGCTGCTGCGATGCGCGACACGTTTCGAAATGTATTCGCCCTCCTGATCGGCCTATGCGCCGGGATCTGGGCTTGCGACGCCGATGCACATTCGCCGTCGGCCCCCGCGGCGACACGTGAGGCACCTCGCGCACTCGGCGTGCGCAAGGAACTCGCGGCACCGCCGCGTGGCGTGATCGATCTCAAGTTCCGCGATCTCTTCAAGATGCCGGTCGGCCCGCGCGGCCTCGAACCCGGCGCAAGGCTGCTCGCCGCCGACGGCAAGCGCGTGCGTGTCGTCGGCTTCATGGTGCAGCAAGCCGAGGCGCGTGGCGGATTCCTCCTCTCGGCGCTGCCGACTGCAATCGGCGACGAGGACGAGGGCCTGGCAGACGACCTGCCGCCCGGACTGATCCGCGTCGATCTCGAGGCAACGGTTCCTGGCGTGATCCCGCACATGCCCGGCCTGATCCAGATCAGCGGCGTACTGCGTCTGCAGGAACACCTGGATCCGCAAACGCAGCGCCTGACTTTCGTCCAGCTCGTCCCCGACGACGCGACCCGCGCCGCACTGCGCCGCGTGGCTTCCGCGAAAGCCCGCAGAAAACACTGATTCTCCCCATCGCTCCGTTGAGGTCATCCATGCGCTCGACTCATCGCTTCATGCCGCATCCCCTGTTTGCCGCCGCAATCCTGCTGCTCGCAGGGGCCAACGATGTTTCCGCCGGCAGCGTCTCGCGCCTGACGCCCCCGAGCGAACTGTTCACTTCCGGCAACCCGGCGCCGGTCATCGCGCGCTTCCTTCCAGGCCAGCGCTTCGACCTGCAGGCAACGGTACGCCCGGATCCCGGCAAATCGATCCAGTCGTTCGACTTCTACGTGGATGACAAGCCGACCGCCCCCGATCTCGTGATCGCCGGCCAGGCGCCGATGCCTTCCAGCGCCGCGCGCAGCAGCGTGACCGAAGCCGGCGCCGCACAAACCTGCATCGGCAGCAATGGCCTCACCACGGGAGCGGCCGGCTGCACGCTCGCAGCAGGCCTTCCGGCGAATACCGTCGTCGTCTCGCAACGTGCGTATTCGCACAACGAACCGGGCGTGCATACGCTGAAACTCGTCGCGTGGCAGGACGATGGCTCGCGCATCAGCGCCATCGGCAATTTCGAGATTGTCGGCATCACCGAGAGCGGAGCGCCTGCGAAGAACATCATCGTCATGCTCGGCGATGGCATGGGCGCCTCGCATCGCACGGCGGCGCGCATCATGGCCAAGGGCTACGCGCAGGGCAAAGCCAAGGGACGGCTTGCGATGGACACGTTTCCGGCAACCGGCATGGTGATGACCGCATCGCTGAATTCCATCGTCACCGATTCGGCGCCGGGCATGCAGAACTACGTCAACGGCAACAAGGGCAACAACAACGAGGAAGGTGTCTTCCCGGACGACACCCTCGACGCTTTCGACAATCCGCGCATCGAGTATCTTTCGGAATACCTGCACATGCTGCAAGGCAAGTCGCTCGGCATCGTGACCACCGCCGACGTGTTCGACGCGACGCCCGCGGCGAACGCGATCCACACTTCCGCGCGTGGCAACGGTACCGGCATCGTCGACCAGTTCCTGGATGATCGTCATCTGACCGGCCTCAGCGTGCTGATGGGTGGTGGGCGCAAGTGGTTCCTGCCGAATCCGTCCAGCAGCGTGAGCCCGCAGCCACTCAACGGATCGCAACGCCGTGCCGCGAACGATTACGTGCTGCCGGATGATCTGGTTTCAGGCTGGAACGCGAGCAAGGGTGCCCTGGATCCGCAGCGCGACCTGATCGCCGACTTCGAGAACGCCGGGTTCGCCTACGCCGCCGACAATGCGGCACTCGATGCGCACTTCGCAGGCGGCACGCCGGACAAGCTGCTCGGCTTGTTCGCCTATTCCAACATGAACGTTGCCTACGACAAGATCGCCGGACGCCGCGGCCATGGCGAGGTCGTGGAGGCCTTCGGCTTCCCGGACCAGCCGATGCTCGATGAAATGACGGACAAGGCGCTCAAGGTGCTGGCGAGGAATCCGAAGGGTTTCGTGGCGATGATCGAGGGTGCGTCGATCGACAAGCAGTCGCACCTGATGGACAGCGATCGCTGGCCGCTCGAGGTGATCGAATTCGATCGCGCGATCGCGGTTGCCAAGCGCTTCGCCGAGCAGAATCCGGACACGATCGTGATCGTCACCGCGGATCACGAATGCTCCGGTGCCGCGATCATCGGTGCGGCGACGGCCAGCGCTGCGCAACTGCAGTCGAATCCTGCTGCCGGCCAGGGCGTCGTTGGCGTGTACGAGGCCGCGAGATTTCCGAAGTACACGATCGCGGAAGATGGCTATCCGCTGACCACGCTCGTCGACAACAAGATGCTGATCGGCTACGGCGCCAATGCCGACCGCTATGAAACCTGGCTGCCCAGCGCCTTCCCGACGCTCGACACGCAGCAGCCGTTTTCGCCCTCGCAATCACCCGCGAGCCCGAGTACGCGCAACATCGGCGCGGGCTTCCTGATCACAGGCCAGGTCCCCGGCGATCAGGCCGTGCATACCGCGACGGATATCCCGCTCTCGGCTTATGGCCGCGGCGCGCTGATGTTCACCGGCGTGTTCGACAACACGGATGTCTTCTTCAAGCTCGGCCAGATCGCGATCGGCGGCGCCCTGCCCTGATTCGCAGGAATCTGCGGAAGCATGCAATTGCGTAGATCACTGCCGCGCCATGACCTGTGGCGCGGCTTACCCCGCCTTCTCAGATGGCGTCTGCCGATGCCTTCCTGTCGCCATGCGGAAATGTGTCGCGCGCGGGACCGCACATCAGCACGACTTCCTCCGCCGCGGATGGATGAATCGCCACGGTCGCCTCGAAATCACGCTTGCGCGCGCCCAGTTTGAGCGCCACCGCAAAACCTTGCAGCATCTCGTCGACGTCCTTTCCGAGCAGATGGATGCCGACCACGCGTTCGTCGTCGCCGACGCAGACCAGTTTCATGAAGGTCTTTTCCGCGCAGCCGGTGAACGCGTTGAACATGGGTCTGAAACGCGTGTGGTAGATGCGCACGGAATCGCCGTGAACCTCGCGTGCGG
>JBEBXZ010000059.1:0-7444 GCA_040391335.1 Dokdonella fugitiva
CGGAGCCGGTCGTGCCGGCGACCAGCAGGTGCGGCATCTTGGCCAGGTCGGCCACCACCGGCGCACCGCCGATGTCCTTGCCGAGCGCAAGCGCGAGCGGCGATTTCATCTGGTCGTACTTGTCCGAGCGCAGGATCTCCGAGAGATACACGATCTCTCGATTCACGTTCGGGATTTCGAGGCCGATCACCGACTTGCCCGGGATCACGTCGACCACGCGCACGCTGATCACCGACAGGCCGCGCGCGATGTCCTTGTCGAGGCTCGAGATCTGGCTGCCCTTGATGCCGGGTGCGGGCTGCATTTCGAAGCGCGTGATGACCGGCCCCGGATGCGCGCTGACGACCTGCGCCTCGATGCGGAAATCCTTGAGCTTGAACTCGATCTGGCGCGACAGCGCGTCGAGCGTTTCCTGGGAATAGCCCTTGACCTGCTGCTTCGGCTCGTCGAGCAGGGCCAGCGGCGGCACTTCGCCTTCGGTCGCGGAACCGACGAACAACGGAATCTGCGTCTCGCGTTGCGCACGCTCGCTCTTTTCGATCGGCGCGAGGATCGGCTCGATCTTGAGCGGCTCGCGCTTCGACTGCTTGACGGTCTCGACCTTGCGCACGACTTCGCGCTCGACACGCACCTGGCGCGCCGCGTTCCAGTCTTCCGCTTCACGCTGGCGCTTGCCGAGCCAGGCGACCGAGGAATACAGGCTGCGCCCGATCCAGTCCATCAACCTGAACCACGACAAGCCGGTCGCCAGCGTCACCGCGATCAGGAACAGCGCGAGCAGGAACAGCGTCGCACCGAGGAAGCCGAAACCCTTCATCAACGCGCCGCCGATCAGCGCGCCGAGCACGCCGCCGGCCTGCGCCGGCAACTGGGTCGGTGCCGTGTATTGCAGATGGGCGAGACCGGCTCCCGACACGAAGAATGCGATGCCGCCGATCAGGCGCAGGGTTGGCTCGATCGGCGAACGCTCGTTCCCATCGCCACCACGCAGCACGACGCCACAGACGACGAGCAGCATGGCCGGGAATGCATAGGCCAGCGCGCCGCAGAAATAGAACAGCAGGTCGGCCATGTAGGCGCCGATCGAGCCGCCGAAATTGGCGACCTGATCGGGCTGGCCCGCGTGCGACCAGCCGGGATCGGCTGGCGAGTACGTCCACAGGCAGGCGAACAGGTAGATCGCCAGTGGCAGCACCAACAGGCACCCGACCTCGCGCAAGCGGCGTTGCAGCTTGTCGTTGAGCGGGCTGGGTGCTTTTGCTTTCGGTTCGCGTGCCACCGGCAGAAGTTACCTTAAATTATCGGCGCAAGCGATTGTTTCCAGTCAAACCACGCCTTCGAGTGCGGGATGCACGATCTTACCGGCATCGACGTTGATACCGCCCTTGAGCGGCGCATAGTCACGCCAGGCCGGTCCCTTCGCGAGACGCTGCACGTAAGGCAGGATCGCCGCCGAAATGGCCTGCGACGAGGTCTGCGGCACGGCGCCCGGCATGTTCGTCACGGCGAAATGGGTCACGCCATCGACGACGTAGGTCGGTTCCTTCCACGTGGTCGGCTTCGAGGTCTCGAAGCAGCCGCCCTGGTCGATCGAGATGTCGGCGAGCACGCTGCCCGGCTCCATCGACTTGACCATTTCCGCCGTCACGACGCGTGGCGCGCGCGCGCTCGGGATCAGCACCGCACCGATCACGAGATCGGCATTGCGCACTTCGCGCGCGACGTATTCCTCATACGGATACAGCGCGGTCACGTTCGAACCGAGCGCCATCATCTGCGCGAGACGATCGGGGCGCTTGTCGAACACCACGACGTTCGCACCACCGGCGGCGGCCAGCGCAGCCGAGTTGCCGCCCGCCGCACCGGCGCCGAGCACCACGACCTTGCCACGTTCGGTTCCCGGCAGGCCGCCGAGCAACTTGCCCTTGCCGCCCGAAGGCTGGTGCAGCAGATGGGTACCGACCTGCACCGCGATGCGGCCGGCGATGATCGACATCGGCGCCAGCAACGGCAGCGAGCCATCGGTATCGGTCACCGATTCGAAAGCGACGCCGGTCAGGCCGATATCGAGCAGACGGCGCGTCAGGGCCGGCTCGGCGGCAAGGTGCAGATAGCAGAACAACAGGTGTTCCTTGCGCAGCAGCGCCAGATCACCTGCGACCGGCTCCTTGACCTTGACGATCAGCTCACCCACTTCATAGAGCCTGGCGGCATCGGCGACGACGGTCACGCCGTTGCGCGCGAATTCCTCGTCACTGAAACCACTCTTGGTGCCAGCGCCGGATTGGATGAACACTTCGTGGCCAGCGCGCACGAGATCCGCACATGCTGCGGGGACAAGGGCCACGCGTCCTTCGAGTGTCTTGGTCTCAGAGGGGATACCAATGCGCATCAGATTCTCCAGATTGATCGGCACGCGCCTTGCGGATGCCGGCGCGGATGAGCTGTATTGACGATCCACGCCGGGGCGCGGACACCTTGATTCATCATCGCTTCCACCCCATCCTCGTCAACCGCATGCGAGCGATCCGGCGAGGATCGCTTCGCTCATCAGCATCGGAACCATGGTGTGTCGACAGCGACGGGGCACAAGGCCCGGACTGCCGGCACGAGACAGAATCGCCACAAAAGACAGGGCCGGAAAGCGCCCGGGATTATACATGACGACCCCCAAGCACACGCGACTGCTCATCCTCGGATCCGGCCCCGCCGGTTACTCGGCCGCCGTCTACGCGGCGCGCGCGAATCTCAAGCCAACCCTGGTCACCGGACTCGCCCAAGGCGGCCAGCTGATGACCACGACCGACGTCGACAACTGGCCCGGCGACGTGGAAGGCCTGCAAGGGCCGGCCCTGATGGAGCGCATGCGCGAACACGCCGAGCGCTTCAACACCGAAATCATCTTCGATCACATCCACTCGGCGGATCTCAAGCAGCGCCCGTTCCGCCTCAAGGGCGACAACGGCGAGTACACCTGCGATGCGCTGATCATCGCCACCGGCGCGACCGCGATGTACCTCGGCCTCGAATCGGAAGACAAGTTCAAGGGCCAGGGCGTATCGGCCTGCGCGACCTGCGACGGCTTCTTCTTCCGCGAACAGGAAGTCGCGGTGATCGGCGGCGGCAACACGGCGGTCGAAGAGGCGCTTTATCTGGCCAACATCGCGAAGAAGGTCACGCTCGTGCATCGCCGCGACAAGCTGCGCGCCGAGAAGATCATGCAGGACAAGCTGTTCGAGAAGCGGGCCGCGGGCAAGATCGACATCATCTGGGATCACAGCGTCGACGAAGTGCTCGGCGACCAGACCGGCGTCACCGGCCTGCGCCTGAAAAGCCTCAAGCACGGCAGCTTCCAGGACATCGCGGTGAGCGGCATGTTCGTCGCCATCGGCCATACCCCGAACACGAGCATCTTCGAAGGCCAGCTCGACATGCGCAACGGCTACGTCACGATCCGCACCGGCCTCGAAGGCAATGCGACCGCAACCAGCGTGCCGGGCGTTTTCGCCGCGGGCGACGTCGCCGACCAGGTCTATCGCCAGGCCGTCACCTCGGCCGGTTTCGGCTGCATGGCCGCGCTCGATGCAGAGAAGTATCTGGACAAGCTCGGACTCGCCGGCTGACCAATAACTGGCTGCCTTCCAGGTGTTTGGCCGTCGTCTCTGTACAAGCCGGGACGACGGCGAAAGTGAGTTGTTCGATCTTGTCGAAAGCATCGCACCTGAAGCCGCTCCTCCCACTTTCCCGCGCGCCGCAATGCTTTCGCGCAGCTTCCTCAGGGGCGATGCTTTTCTTCGCACATCAACGGAATGCTCCTACGCCGGGGGATCGGGACCATAGCCCCAAGTGATCGTCAAGGCTCAAGCTCACGGCATGCACACACTCGAAGTCCGCCTGCACGAAGGCGTCAGCGCAATCGATGCCGGCACATGGAATGGATTGGTGGGCAACGACCATCCTTTCGTTGCGCACGCCTTCCTCGCCGGACTCGAACACCATGACTGCCTGCAGGCTGCCTACGGCTGGCAGCCCTGCCCGCTGGGCCTGTATGAAAACGGCAAACTGATCGCCGCCGCGCCGCTGTATCTCAAAAGCAATTCGCATGGCGAGTTCGTGTTCGACTGGTCGTGGGCGAACGCGTATGCGCGCAACGGGCTCGACTACTACCCGAAGCTACTCTGCGCCGTGCCGTACTCGCCGGTTACCGGCCCGCGCCTGTTGGTCGGCAGCGACACCGAGGCCGACATCCGACGCCTCGCCTTGATTTCGGCCATCGAGCAACAAACCAGCGGTCTCGACCTGTCATCCGCCCATCTGAACTTCGCGACTGAACCCGACTCTGCCGCATTCGCGGGTCGCGAATGGCTGTCGCGTTTCGATTGGCAGTTTCACTGGAAGAATCGCGGCTGGAGCGGTTTCGATGACTTCCTTGCCTCACTGACGCCGAAGAAGCGCAAGAACATCCGCCAGGAACGCACCCAGGTCGCTCGCTCCGGCGTGGCGTGCGAGATCCGCCACGGCGATGAACTCGACGCGAATGACTGGCGTACCCTGCATCGACTTTACCTGTCCACTTTCGATGCGCATGGCAACCACGCAGCGTTGACAGAGGCCTTCTTCGCGCATCTTGGCCGCAGCATGCCGCGACAAATCCTCGCCGTGCTGTGTCGACGCGGAAGCCGAATTATCGCGGCGGCGATCTACCTGCGCAGCGCAGATACGCTGTACGGACGCTATTGGGGCGCCGAAGAACAAGTGCCCGGCCTGCATTTCGAGGCCTGCTACTACCAGGGCATCGACTACTGCCTGCGCCACGGCCTCAAGACGTTCGAGCCCGGCGCGCAAGGTGAACACAAGATCGCGCGCGGCTTTCTGCCAACCCGCACCCAGTCATTCCACTACGTCGCCGATCCGCGTTTCCGCGCGGCGATCAGCAATGCATTGCAACGCGAAGCCGTGGCGCTGGATGCCTATCGGGAGGATCTGCTCGCGCATTCTCCGTATCTGGATGGAGCCCGCGCAGCATGATCGTCATTCCGCGACTGGCCTCGGACGACTACCATTTTCCCGCCGTCGCCTCGGCACTTGAAGAGCCGAATGGCCTGCTCGCTTTCGGCGGCGATCTCGAACCGGAACGCCTGCTCGCGGCGTATGCGAAAGGCATTTTCCCGTGGTATTCGGATGACCAGCCGATCCTGTGGTGGTCGCCCGCGATGCGCACCGTGTTCGATACCGCGAACGTCCACGTCCCGCGCCGGCTCGCACGCTGGCTGCGTGGCTGCGACTGGAACATCCGTATCGATACGGCATTCGCGGAGGTCACGCGCGCCTGCGCGGCTCCGCGCGCGCGCGAACATGGCACCTGGATCACCGTCGATATGCTCGCCGCATACCAGCGCCTGCACGAACTCGGTCACGCGCACTCAGTCGAGGCATGGGACGGCGAACGCCTCGTCGGAGGCATCTATGGCGTATCCATCGGCCGCATGTTTTACGGCGAATCGATGTTCAGCGCGGCGACGAATGGATCGAAGATTGCACTCCTCGCACTGTGCCGCCTGCTGCGCGGATGGGGTTTCCCGCTACTCGATGCGCAGGTCGCCTCCGATCATCTGTTCACGCTCGGTGCGCTCGAGATGCCCCGTGCGGCGTTCTGCGCGCAAGTCGCCAAACTCGCCACGCTGCCCGGCCAGCCGGGAAGCTGGCGCGGGCTATGCATACAGCTCAGCGCGCGCGATCTCGCTCCGCACTGACACCGGAACGGCGACCCTCGCTGTATCGTCGCTGCGCCCTTCCCCTGCTCGGTGATTTCACGGGTGCGTCATCGCATCCGTGTTCTGCAACTCGAAATCGTCGTGGAAGATCACCAGCGGATGGCCCATGTCGCGCAATACCGCGCGATCGAGTGGCGTGATGATGTTATAGGTGCCATTCGTGGGAACCGGACAATTGGACATCAGCGCGTAACGCAAACGCTTGTCGATGCTGGTATCGAAACGATTGGTGCAGGTTGCGGCGAAATGGTAAAAATCCGAGCCGACATTCGGCGATGAAGCTCCCCAATGCGCCAGCGGCACGGGATTGCCGCTGTAGGCCGCTTCGGTCAGCGCGCCGATAAAGCTCGGTGCGCTGGTCGGGTCGGCAGGGTTGGCGAGCATCGTCAGCACGTCAAACGGATTCACGTACCCGGAAGGGAACGTGCCGTACGTGCCATCCGTGGCACGGCTGCGAAAGCCGGCCACACCCAGACCGTGTTCGAGTTCGTGCAGCACGACCGAAACCAGATCGGTCCTGCCCGTGGGAATCGCGTTGTCGTTGCGATCGGCGGGGGTGGTATCGAGCCAGTAATTGGCAAGAACAAAAGCCGTATTGGCCTTCAGAATCATGTCGTACGGCCGCACGGGTGAAGCGCCTGTGCGAATCTTGGACAAGACGCTCGGCTCCAGCTCCGCATATCCCATTGTAGAAACTGCCGGAAAACCGCGGCACCGTGCTATCCGCGGCAAGCAATACGCGTACGGTTACGCCGTCGATATCGAACTCACGCGCCCAGAGCGCCGCGGCGGCGCGCAGGTTTTGCTGGAACAGCGAATTCGGATCGCGCCAGCCCTGCGCGGCAAAGTCTCCGGCGGCGTTGTCCTGCACGGAAAAGGTGAACTTCACGCCACGGTGGTTGAAGTTGTTGCAGCTATTGATGCCGCCCGCATCCACACCGATCGTGTTGCTGCCCTGGAAAGTCAGATCGCCGACATAGGCTTCATCGGTGCCCGATTCCTGGCGCAGACCGCCATCGGTGAAGCAGTCCGCGCCACCGATCGAAGCGGACAGCGTCGCGTTGCGCAGGGTGATCGCGGTCAGGCTCGGCGAGAACTCGACGTTGCGATAATCGAACAGATCAGCCACGCCGACGTCTTCGGACTGGTAGCGGTTGTAGATGGCGCCACCCGCCGCGGCACCGGTCGGGCCCCCACTGTTCTCGCCGCCGGTGACGGTGTTCGCCGTGAGCATGCTGCCATCGACCAGCACCCGGCCATCGAGATTGAACACGCCGCCGCCATAGCCGCTGCCACCGCCGTAACCCGCGCCGCCTTCGGCGGTGTTCGCATTGATCACGCTGCCGTTCTGCACGGTCAGTGCTCCGGCATGATTGAACACACCGCCACCAAGGCCGGCACCACCTCCGCCGCTCGAACCGTTTACCGAGGAGCCGGCGCCACCGCCGAAACCCCACACATTTCTCCCATTGCCGGAGCCGCCACCAAAACCACCAAAAGCCAGCGCGCCGCCGCCGCCGCCGAAGCCGCCATCAGAGCCCGCACCGCCGCCACCGCCAACACCACCGGCACCACCGCCGAAGCCGCCGCTGACGCTGGCCTGACCGCCGCCACCGCCGCCGAAGGCACCACCACCCGACGCACAACGGGAAGAATAACCACCGCCATCG
>JBEBXZ010000060.1:0-7436 GCA_040391335.1 Dokdonella fugitiva
CCGCCCTGCCCGAATCCTCTCTCGTCGAACTGCGCCGGTACACGCTGCACCGCGGTCAGCGGGACAAGCTGATCGAACTGTTCGATCGCGAGTTCGTCGAATCCCAGGAGGCGCTCGGCATGCGCGTGATCGGCCAGTTCCGCGACCTCGACAACGACCAGCGCTTCGTCTGGCTGCGCGGCTTTGCCGACATGGGCCGCCGCCGCGCGGGTCTGGAGGCTTTCTATGGCGGACCGGTCTGGCAGTCGCACCGCGATGTGGCCAACGGGACCATGATCGATTCCGATGACGTGTTCCTGTTGCGCCCGGCCTGGCCCGGTGCGGCCATCGAGGATGCCGGCCGTGCCGCACCCGGCGCCATCGCCATTCCGCCCGGCCTGCTGGACGCGAGCGTTTTCCCGCTGCACGCGCCGGCAAGCGACGACCTCCTGGCCGTGTGCCGCGAGGTGCTTTCTCCGGCGCTGCGACAGGGCGGCGCGCGGCGCATCGGCTGGTACGTCAGCGAAGACCGCCCGAACGATTTTCCGCGCCTGCCGGTCCGCGAAGGCGAACCCGTGCTGGTCGCCCTGGCGCTGTTCGACAGCCTCGACGCTTTCGAAGCGTTCTCCGGCAGCGGTGTCTGGGCCCGCGAGGCGCAGCCCGCACTGGTGCCTTGGCTGGCGCGCCCCTCGGAAAGCCATCGTCTGCTGCCCACGGCACGCTCGGCCCTGCATGCCTGAAACCATCCTTTCGCAACCCAAGGAGCACGTCATGACCACGAACAGCGCACACGACTTCGATTTCCTGCATGGCAGATGGCAGGTCACGCACCGGCGCCTGCGCGAGCGCCTATGCGGCAGCGACGACTGGCAGACCTTCGATGGCACCTGCAACGCCCAGCCCTTGCTGGGTGGCCAGGGCAACATCGACGACAACCTGCTGCACTTGCCTGACGGCAGCTACCACGCCGCCTCGCTGCGTACGCACGATCCCCGCACCGGCCGCTGGTCCATCTGGTGGCTCGACGGGCGTCAGCCGCACCAATTGGATGTGCCGGTGCTCGGCGCGTTCGAACAGGGCGTGGGTACTTTCTTCGCAGAAGATGTTCTCGATGGCCGTCCCATCCGCGTCCGCTTTCGCTGGACCGATACGCACACCGATGCACCGCTCTGGGAGCAGGCGTTTTCGGTCGATGGCGGCGCCACCTGGGAAGTCAACTGGACGATGCGTTTCCACCGCCTGCCTGCCGCGTGACACCCGACATGGGCCCTGGCCGCTCCGCTTGCACATCTCACGTCGCTGGGTCCTGGCCTGCGCCGGGACGACGAGCATTCATCGCACGCCGGCATCCAGTGCGAGCAGTTCGCGCAGGCGCGCCAGGGCCTGTCCGCGATGGCTGACGCGGTTCTTCTCCGCGGGATCGATTTCAGCCGCGCCCGCCTGGCGGAGCGGGTCGAAGAAGATCGGGTCGTAGCCAAAGCCGTGATTGCCGCGTGGTGCGCGCAGCACGGAGCCATGCCATCGGCCTTCGGCGATCAGTGGCGCCGGATCGTCAGCGGAGCGCATCAGCACGAGCACGCAGAAGAAATGCGCACCTCGCGCTTCATCGGGCGTGTCGGCAAGTGCAGCAAGCAACTTGGCGTTGTTTGCAGCACTGTCGCCATGACGACCAGCGTAACGCGCGGAAATCAAACCCGGCGCGCCATTGAGCGCATCGACGCAGAGCCCCGAATCGTCAGCCAGCGCAGGCGACCCGGAGCGCCGCGCCGCGTGGCGTGCCTTGAGGATCGCGTTCTCGACGAACGTGCTGCCGGTTTCCTCGGCATCGTCGATACCGAGCGCGGATTGGGGAACGAGTTCGATCGGCAGATCGGCGAGCACCTCGCCGATCTCGATCAGCTTGCCGGCGTTGCCGCTGGCGAGCACCCATTTCATCCGGCGAGCGCCGCGCGTTGCAGTTCGCACAATTCGCTGACGCCCTTGCTGGCGATCGCGAGCAGCGCGTCGAGTTCCTCGCGACGGAACGCGTGGCCTTCTGCCGTGCCCTGGATCTCGATGAATCCGCCGCCGTCGTTCATGACGACGTTCATGTCGGTGTCGCAGGTCGAATCCTCGGCGTAATCGAGATCGAGCACCGGCACGCCGTTCCAGATGCCGACGGATACCGCGGCGATCGCGCCGATGACCGGATCGCGCTTCAGGGCATTGCGCGACTTGAGTCCGTTGATCGCATCAGCCAGCGCGACGTAGGCGCCGGTGATCGCGGCGGTGCGCGTGCCGCCATCGGCCTGCAGCACGTCGCAATCGAGCGTGATCGTGCGTTCGCCGAGTGCCGTGCGATCGACGCAGGCCCTCAGGCTGCGTCCGATCAGGCGCTGGATTTCCATCGTGCGCCCGCCCTGGCCGCCGCGTGCGGCTTCGCGCTGGGTGCGATCCTTGGTGGCGCGCGGCAACATGCCGTATTCGGCGGTCAGCCAGCCCTCGCCCTTGCCACGCAGGAACGGCGGCACCTTTTCCTCGACCGTCGCCGTGCACAGCACGCGCGTGTCGCCGAACGAAACGAGCACCGAGCCTTCGGCATAACGGGTGAAACGACGTTCAATGGAAATCGGGCGCAGTTGATCGGGCGCGCGGCCGCTGGGGCGCTGCAGGGACATGGCTGGGGAATATGCTTTGGCAAACGGGCCGCGCAGTTTACCATTGCCGGCCTTTCCCCGATGGACTGGCGCCAATGATCCGCAGCATGACCGCCTTCGCGAGCGCCGAGCGCGAAATCGCACAAGGTACGCTGAGCATTGAATTGCGCTCGGTCAATCACCGTTATCTCGAACTCAGTCCACGCCTGCCGGATGACCTGCGCAGCTTCGAGCCGCAACTGCGCGATACGCTGAATGCGCGCCTCGCGCGCGGCAAGGTCGATGTGAACGTGCGCTTCAAGCCGGCCGCGACCCGCGCGGCCGCGCTGGTGGTCGACGAGGAATTGCTCGCGCGCCTGACCGAGACCGCGCAATCGCTGTCCTCGCGTTTCCCCGCCTTGAGCGTGGATTTCGCCAGCCTGCTGAACTGGCCGGGCGTATTGCGCGATCAGGCGACCGATGCCGACGGCCTGCGCGAGGAAGCGACGAGCCTGCTCGACGAAGCGCTGGCCGAGTTCGTCGCGACGCGTGAACGCGAGGGTGCGCGACTCGCGGTATTCCTCAAGGATCGCCTGGATGGCATCGAAGTGCTGGTTGCTTCGGTCCGCGAACATCTGCCCGAAGTGCGGACCGCGGCGCGCGCGCGACTCGACCAGCGCCTGGCCGAGATCAAGCAGCCCGCCGATCCGGGCCGCATCGAGCAGGAAATCGTCCTGCAATTGCAGCGCATGGATGTCGATGAGGAACTTGATCGCCTGGCATCGCATATCGCCGAGGCGCGGCGGATCTTCGGTCTCAAGGAAGCGGTCGGGCGTCGTCTCGATTTCCTCATGCAGGAATTCAATCGCGAGGCGAATACGCTGGGCTCAAAAGCCGCTGACCCGCGAACCACGAAGGCGGCGGTCGAACTCAAGGTGCTGATCGAGCAGATGCGCGAACAAGTGCAGAACCTGGAATAAACATGTCCGGAACGCTGTACATCATCGCGGCTCCGTCTGGAGCGGGGAAAACCAGCCTGGTCAAGGCCTTGCTCGAACGCGAACCGGATATCGCGCTGTCCATCTCCTACACTTCGCGCGCGGCGCGCCCGGGGGAGATCGATGGCCAGCACTATCATTTCGTTTCGCGCGGGGAATTCGAGCAGATGGTCGCGCGCGGCGCGTTCTTCGAATACGCGAACGTGCATGGCGACTACAAGGGCACGGCGCGTGCGGCAGTCGAACCGCTACTGGTGGCGGGTCGCGACGTGCTGCTTGAAATCGATTGGCAGGGTGCGCGGCAGATCCGCGAACAATGGCCGGATACCCTGAGCATCTTCATCCTGCCGCCGTCGCGCGCCGAACTCGAGCGGCGCCTGCGTAGCCGTGCGTCGGACAGTGTCGAGCAGATCGCGCGGCGCATCGCCGACTCGCGCATCGAGATCGATCGTGCGCGGGACTTCGACTACATCGTCATCAATGACGATTTTTCCGTCGCGGTCGATGACCTGCGCTCGATCTTCGCCGCGCGCCGCCTGCGCCGCGATGCGCAGCTGGTGCGCCAGCAAGGCGTGCTGGCGGATCTGCTGGGGCCGACCTGATAGTGACGCCGTGGCTGGAACCGTTACCGCTGATTCGGCTATGGTAGCGGGTTGGTGGTTCGCTGCTGTGCGCGCATCTCATTGATTTTCCTGGTCGAAATTACTACGTGAACAAGCCGGTCGAAGCTTCCCGCGATTCCGCAAGCGTTGCCGCATCTGCCTATGTGCAGATCCGTGGCCTGCGCACCGTGCTGAATGGCAAGACGATCTTCGATGGCATCGATCTGGATATCCCGCGCGGCAAGATCACCGCGGTGATGGGGCCGAGCGGCACCGGCAAGACGACCCTGTTGCGGCATATCACCGGCCAGCTCGCGGCGGATGCCGGCGTGATCCGCGTGGATGGCCGCAACGTGTCCGATCTTGCGCGGGGCCAGTTGTTCGAGCTGCGCGAGAAGATCGGCTACCTGTTCCAGAACTCGGCGCTGCTGACCGACTTCACGGTGTTCGAGAACGTCGCTTTCCCGCTGCGCCAGCATCTGCGGCTGCCCGAGGAACTGGTGCGCAACATCGTGCTCACGCGCCTGCAGGCGGTGGGTTTGCGCGGTGCCGCCGAGTTGATGCCGGCCGAACTTTCGGGCGGCATGGCGCGGCGCGTGGCCCTGGCGCGCGCGATCATTCGCGATCCGGATCTGATGATCTATGACGAGCCTTTCGTTGGCCTCGATCCGATTGCCTTGAACCAGGTGCTCAAATTGATCCGTACGCTGAATGACACGCTCGGCATCACGAGCATCCTCGTCGCCCACGAATTTGCCGCAGTGCGCCGGGTCGCCGATTACGTCTACCTGATCGCCGGCGGCAAGGTGGCCGCCGAAGGCCATCCGGAGGAACTGGCCGGGCGCGATTCGCCGTGGACACGCCAGTTCTTCGGCGGCGAGGCGGATGGCCCGGTACCTTTTGAATATCCGGCGCGCGATTACGCAACCGATCTCGGTTTTCCGGCGGCAGCGCCATGAAAACTTCGTTCAAGCCTTCGCTGATCGGCGATTCGCTGGCCCAGCTCGGTTCGGCCGGCCTGTTCCTGTTCTCGATCCTTGCCGCGATCCCACGCAGTTTCCGTCACTTCCGCGAGACGGTGCGCCAGATCTGGTTCGTCGGCGCGATGAGCCTCGTCATCATCATGACCTGCGGCCTGTTCGTCGGCATGGTGCTGTCGCTGCAGCTCTACTACACCTTGTCGATCTTCGGTGGCACGGCCGCGCTCGGCACGGTCGTCGCGCTGTCCTTGTTCCGCGAACTCGGGCCCGTGGTGACGGCACTGCTGTTTGCCGGACGTGCGGGTACGTCGATCACCGCCGAGATCGGCCTCATGCGTGCGACGGACCAGCTTTCCGCGATGGAGATGATGGCGGTCGATCCGATGTCCTACGTGATCGCGCCGCGTTTCATCGCCGGCATCGTCGCGATGCCGCTGCTGGCCTGCGTTTTCAACGCGCTCGGCATCCTTGGTGCGCACCTGGTCGGCGTCAGCTGGCTTGGTCTCGACAACGGCACGTTCTGGGGCAACATGACGTCCAGCGTCGATGTCTGGACCGATGTCGTCAACGGTGTCTGGAAAAGCACCGCGTTCGGCGCAGTGATCGCCTTGATCGCGACGTTCCAGGGCTACACGACTCCCCCGACCAGTGAAGGCGTGGCCTATGCCACGACGCGCACCGTGGTTTCCTCGTCGATCGTCGTTCTCGCGCTCGATTTCGTAATGACAGCATTCCTGATGTGACAGGGTACGACCCATGACCCAGCCAAGACGTTCGTTCCAGGTCGGTACCGGCCTCTTCATCCTGCTCGGATTCGCCGCCCTGGCCTATCTGGCGACGCAGACGACCTCGGTCGCCAATTATCGCGAAGGCGACAGCTACACGCTGAAGGCCCGATTCAGCAATATCGGCCAGCTCAAGGTGCGCGCGCCGATCAAGCTGGCCGGCGTGCGCATCGGTTCGGTGAAATCGATCGAACTGGATGTGGGCACGCTCGATGC
The DNA here is from genome assembly GCA_040391335.1 of Dokdonella fugitiva. GTDB lineage: Bacteria > Pseudomonadota > Gammaproteobacteria > Xanthomonadales > Rhodanobacteraceae > Dokdonella > Dokdonella fugitiva_A. The sequence goes on from JBEBXZ010000060.1 coordinate 6,176, forward strand.
GGTGGTCATGCTTGCCATCGACAAGCGATTCCACGAGCTGCCGGATGATTCCGCCGCGGCGATATTCACCAGCGGTTTACTCGGCGATCAGTACGTTGGCATTCAGCCGGGCGGGTCGCCCGACATGTTCAAGGAAGGGGATGAAGTCATCCTGACCCAATCCTCGATGCAGCTCGAAGACCTGATCGGCAAGTTCCTCGTCAATGGCGATTCGTCGAAGTCGGCCCCGGCGCAGGATGCGTCGTCCACTTCCGAACCGTCCCCGCAGAAGCCCTAGGAGATCCGATCCATGCAGCGATACATCGCCTGCGCATTCGCCCTGTTCACGATGCTGGTGCTGGCCCTGCCGGCACATGCCGCCCCGTTGTCGCCCGAGCAGGTCGTGCAGAAGATCGCCGACGATCTCGCCAACACGATCGGCACGCGTCGCGAGGAACTGCGCAAGGACCACGAAAAACTGATCGCCGAAATCGACGACATCCTGTTGCCGCATTTCGACATCGACTACGCGTCGATCCTCGTGCTCGGCCAGAGTGCGCGCTCGTCGACCCCGGAGCAGCGTTCGCGCTTTGCCAAGGCGTTCTACAACTCGATCGCGCACCGTTACGCCGAAGGCCTGCTCAATTACACGCGCGGCAACGTGCGCGTCATGCCGTTCAAGGGCGAGCTCAACGACAAGCGCACGATCGTGCGTACCGAGGTCGTGCTCGATGACGGCAAGACGGTCGCGGTCGACTATGCGTTCCGCAAGTCCTCGAGTGGCGACTGGAAAGCCTACGACGTGATCATCGAAGGCATTTCCTACATCACCAACTATCGCAACCAGGTCGCCGCCGAAATCAAGGCGACCAGCCTCGATTCGCTGATCAACCGCCTTGAGACGCAGGGCGAGAAGGCGCTCGAGAGCATGGAGCAGAAGCAGGGTGGTGCGTGAGCGACGCGCTGCGCATCTCGCGTGATGCAAGCGCAGCCTTGCGCGTGCAGGGGCGTATCGACGTGCGCAATGCGGCTTCGGCCCTGGCGCGGGGCGACGAGATCGTCGTGGCCGGCGCGCGGGTCGAGCTGGACGTCAGTGGATTGCAGAGCGCCGACAGCGTGACCGTGTCGGTGCTGCTGGCCTGGGCTGCGCAGGCAGCGCGGCAAGGCGGTCGTCTTGAATGCACGAACGTTCCGCCGCGCCTGCTGGCCACCGCCCATCTGTGCAAGGCCGAGAGCCTGCTCGGCATCGCTGCCGGTTGACGATCGCTACGGCGTCGGCTCC
>JBEBXZ010000061.1:0-7420 GCA_040391335.1 Dokdonella fugitiva
CGTCGCGCCGACCGTGATCGAGGGCCTCGACATGCAGGCGGCGACCAATCGCGAGGAAATCTTCGGCCCGGTGGTCAGCCTGATTCCATTCGAGGACGAGGAGGACGCGCTGCGAATCGCGAATTCGACCGACTATGGGCTGGCCGCTTCGGTATGGACACGCGATCTCGCACGCGCGCATCGCGTGGCGGCACGCCTGGATTTCGGCATCGTATGGACCAATTGCTGGATGCTGCGCGATTTGCGTACGCCTTTTGGCGGCGTCAAGAATTCCGGCGTCGGGCGCGAAGGTGGCGTCGACGCGCTACGCTTCTTCACGGAAGCGAAGAACGTCTGCATCGCGATGGGCTGACGGAGGATTCCCGAACGGGATGGCCTGCCACGCGATAGCATGAATCCGGGTTTTTCGTTGTCTTCCAATATCGCTCGCACCCCAGTGGGGAAACATGCCATGAAGACGAAGCTCGACCACGACGAGACTGCAATCCTGATTCCCGAGGCGAGACGCGAAAGCGGACGCACGGCGACCCTGCGATGGTCCTTGGCACTTGGCTTGCTGCTGGCGATTCCCAGCGCGCCCCTATCGGCGCAGAACGACCTGCAGATGCCCAGCGGCGCCGCGGTACACCAGCAACGCGAGGCGGTCGAGAAGTCCGAGAACATCATGGCTGCGGCGCTCAAGCAGCCCGGCCTGCTCGCCCAGTACCTGCACATGCGCGAAGCCTACGCGAACAATACCGACTGGCCGTTCCGCGTGATCTTCAACCAGTATGTGAGCTGGTTCCAGACCTGGGTCGGCGACTATCCCGGCGCGCGTTCGAATTTCTCGATCGCCCAGGCCGCGGAGAAGGGTGACGCGCCCTCGCCGCTGCTCGATCCCGACATGAAAGCCGTACCCGCGCTCGGCGCGATCGCCGAAATGGCAAGGGGGCGGAAGGCGATCTTCTTCAACGAAAACCACAGCTATCCGCTGACGCGTACGCTGACCGTGCAGATGCTGGCCGCGCTGCGTGCCGAGGGCTTCGACACGTTCGCCTCGGAAACGCTTTACGACACCGACATCGAAGCGCTGCAAAAACGTGGATATCCGACTTCGGAAACCGGTTTCTATACCGAGGAACCGATCTATGCCGAGATGGTGCGCGTCGCGCTCAAGCTCGGTTATCGCATCGTCGCCTACGAGGCGCTGTCGAATGCGATCAGCGACGCACGCGAAGTGGAACAGGCGCGCAACCTGCAGCGCGACGTATTCAAGCAACATCCCGAAGCGCGTCTCGTCGTGAACGCGGGTTACGCGCACATCCAGGAATCCGGCAGGTATCTCGGCGGCTCGGCGATGGCGCAGCATTTTCGCCGTCTCACCGGCATCGATCCGCTGACCGTCGAACAGACGATGCTCGTTCCGCATGAAAAGGTGAGCAGCGATCACCCGTGGTACGTCGCCGCCATGCAGGCGCTCAAGCCGACGCAACCGATGGTGTTCCGCAACAGCAAGGGCGAACCATGGTCGCTGAAGAAAACCGCCTACGACGTGAGCGTCTTCTTTCCACCGGAAGTGCTGCGTCGCGGCCGGCCGGACTGGGTGGACCTCGGCGGACAACGCAAGGCGTACCAGGTCACCGGCGCGCTGTGCGCGAATGCATATCCCTGCCTGATCGAGGCACGCTACGCGGATGAGCCGGACGAGGCGATTCCGGCGGATCGCATCATCATGGAATGGCGCAGCGGAGTGACGACGGCACGCGACCACGTGCGCACCAGCAGCGATGGCGATCCGGTTGCCGATCTCTATCTCAAACCCGGGAAGTACCGGATCACATCACGCGATACGGGCAACCGCCGCCTGCAACGCACGACCATCGAAGTCCGCAAGGACGGAGGCACCACTTGAGCGACGCTATCCGCACCGGCACCGCCCCCGCGCCCGTCGGCGCCTATCCGCACGCGAGACGCGTCGGCGAACTGCTGTTCCTTTCGGGCGTCGGCCCGCGACGACCGGGCAGCAACGAGATTCCGGGCAATGTGCATGATGCCGACGGGAATCTCGTCGCCTATGACATCGAAGCGCAGTGCCACCAGGTTTTCGCCAACGTGCGTGCGGTGCTCGAAGCGAGCGGCGCGTGCTGGGAAGACCTGGTCGACGTGACGGTTTTCCTTACCGACATGCAGCGCGATTTCGCCGCGTACAATCGCCTGTACGCCGAATACTTCACCAGCGCGCAACCCTGCCGCACGACGCTTGGCATCAGTGCGCTGCCGACCCCAATCGCCATCGAACTCAAGTGCATCGCAGCGGTACGCGAGACGCGCTGAGTGGCTGCCCATCGATCACTTTATGAACGCGTGCTCGGTGAACATTTCCTCGCGCTGGACGACGCCGTGGCGCGCTTCCATCGACTGCAGGGCCGCCTCGTTCTTTCCGGGCATTGCGAAATCATCGGTGCCGAGCATCGCATCGCGCGCTGGATCGCCCGCATCCTGCGCCTTCCCACCGCGCACGCGGATGTTCCTTTTGGCTTTGAACTCGATGCGAATGGCGATCGCGAAATCTGGATCCGGCGCTTCCCAGGGCGCAACATGCGTTCGCGTCTTTCCTCCACCCGGCCCGGTGTGCTGGTCGAAAAACTTGGCCCTGCGCGACTGGAGTTCGGCTTGAGCGTCGACGACGGCCGGCTCTCGATGCGCCTGCAGCAGGTCAGCATCGCCGGGCTGCGCTGGCCACGGCGCTGGATGCCGGAGGTCTGGGCCTTCGAGCGCGGATACGACTCCGCATTCCACTTCGACGTCGGCGCGCGATGGCATGGTTTGGGCACGCTGGCCGCCTATCGCGGCACGCTCGATCTGGATTCGGAGATCCGTCGATGATCGTGGTGTTCGATGCGCAATGCCTGCTGTGCAGTGGCTGGGTGCAGTTCCTGCTGCGCCACGACCGGCGGCGCCTGCTGCGCTTCGCCTCGATGCAGGACGAGAGCGGGCGCGCCCTGCTCGAACGCGCCGGTGTCGACAGCAGCAACCCGGAAACCTTCATCCTCGTCGATGGGGACAGGGTCCACAACCAGAGCGACGGCATCCTGCGCATCCTGCACGCGCTCGGCTGGCCGTGGCGTCTTGCCGGAATGCTGCGCATCGTGCCCGCGCCGTTGCGTGACGTCCTGTATCGCTGGCTGGCGCGCAACCGCTATCGCTGGTTCGGGCGCCGCGCGACCTGCTACCTGCCTGAAGCGGACGACGAAGCACGTTTTATCCGTTAGCATCGTGCAGCACCCTGAACCGGAAACCTTGCATGTTGCCGCCCGCCTTCAGTCTCCAGAACTGGATCGAAGAGAACCGCCATCTGCTGCGCCCGCCGGTCGGCAACAAGTGCATCATCGACGGTGATTTCATCATCATGATCGTCGGCGGGCCGAACTCGCGCACCGACTATCACTGGGATGAAGGCCCCGAGTTCTTCCACCAGCTCGAAGGCGAAATGGTGTTGCGCATCCAGGAAGACGGCAAGGTCCGCGACGTGCCGATCCGTGCCGGCGAGATGTTCTACCTGCCGCCGCGCATTCCCCATTCGCCGCAGCGCGGCCCGGATTCGATCGGCCTCGTCATCGAGCGTCGTCGCCTCGAACACGAGAAGGACGGCCTCATGTGGTTCTGCGAAACCTGCAACCACAAGCTGTACGAGGAGTTCTTCATGCTGCGGAATATCGAGACGGACTTTCCCGCGGTCTTCGAACATTTCTATCGCTCGCTGGAAGCGCGCACCTGCAAGCAGTGCGGGCATCTGAATCCGACGCCGGCGAAATACGCCTGAGCCAGGATCCCGCTGCGCGTGGCCTCGACATGAACCTCCATCGCAGCGGCGCGACTGACGTCCACCTGTCGGCGAGCAACTGATGTTCCATCGCCTGTTCCAGATGAAGCCACGCGACGTCCCGCTGCGCGTCGCGCTGCGCAATACCGCCGCCGTCGCGCTACCGCTGGCCATTGGTTTCAGCACCGGGCACGTCGGCGCGGGCATCGGCGTCGCGGTTGGCGCCCTGAACACGATGTTCTCGGATCAACCCGGACCGTATCGCCTGCGCGCACGGCGCATGCTTTTCGCGGCGCTCGGCGCGGGGCTCTCGGCCTTCGCGGGCGCCATGCTCGGTGACCAGATCGTCGCGTTCACGATCGCCGCCCTGGTCTGGGGAATTGCCGGGGGCATGCTGGTCGCACTCGGCCCCGAAGCGGGACGCGCGGGACTGACCGCGATGATCCTGCTCGTCGTTACCGGCGCCGAGCCACAACCCTTCGAACAGGCACTCGGCATCGCCGTGCTGATTTTCACCGGCGGCGTCTTGCAGACGCTGTTTGCGCTCGCCGCATGGCCACTGCAGCGCTATCGTCCGGAACGCCATGCGCTGGCGAGCGTATTCCAGCAACTCGCCACGATGGCGCGAGCGCGCAGCGATTCGAGCCAGCCACCGCCGAGCACCCAGGCGGTGCAATTTGCCCAGGAACTTCTCCACGGCGCACATCGCTCGCGCAGCATCGCGGTGCAATCATTCCGCGTGCTGGCTGAAATCAGCGAGCGCATTCGCGTCGAGCTTCTGGCCATCGGCGATCTGCGCGAACACGTTTCCGATCCCCATGCGGATGCTGCGATCAGCCATATCGTCAGCATTTCCGCACTGCTGCTCGACGACATAGCGAGCGCGCTGAACAACGGCGCCACGCCGACGCGCGCGCAGGCACTCGTCGCATCGCTCGATGCATTGATCGACGACTTGCTGCTGTTGCGCTCGACCAGCAGCAACAAGAGCGACGCGCGCCTGCTGCGCATTGCCTACGCGCGCGCGCAGGGGCTGGCCGGACAATTGCGTTCGGCCGCGCGCAATGCGGATTTCGCCGGCAGCCGTGGAGAAATCCGCGCATTGGCCGTCGAAGCCCGTCTGCCTCCCGCGCTGCGCCCCCTGAACCCCCTGGCGACCCTGCGCGCCAATCTCAGCCTGTCTTCCGTCGCCTTCCGCCACTCGCTGCGATGCGGTGCCTGCCTCGCACTGGCGGTCGCCGCGGAACGCGCCTTCGCCGTGCCGCACGGCTACTGGATACCGATGACCACGGCGATCGTGCTGAAACCGGATTTCGCCGGCACCTTCAGCTTCGGCGTGCTGCGCGTCATCGGCACGATCGGCGGACTCGTGCTGACCAGCGTGCTCGTGCATTTCGCATTCGAAGGCGTCTGGGAACGGCTGGTCCTGCTCACCTTGCTCTGCTTCAGTTTTCGCCTGCTGACGACGATGAACTACGGCATCGGCACCGCGTCGCTGACCGGCCTGATCGTGATCCTGATGTCATTCACCGGCGATGCGCCCGGAGGCACGATGCTTCCGCGGGCGCTCGATACCGCCGCGGGCAGCGCAATTGCCCTGATCGCCTATGCGCTCTGGCCGACCTGGGAAAAGCAGCGCCTGCGCCCCTCGCTGGCAGCGATGATCGATGCCTACCGCGTCTATTTCGAAAGCCTGCTGCGCGCCGATCCCCAGGCGCGCACCGATACGCGGGCGGCGGCACGCGCAGCACGGACCAACGCCCAGGCCTCGCTGGATCGCTACGCGGGCGAACCGCGACACGACCCGCAAACGGTCGCATTGGCCGAAGCGGTATTCGCCAATGGCAACCGCCTCGCACGCGCCTGCATGGCGCTTGAAGCCGTGCTGATGGACGCACCCGATATTGCGCATGGCGCGCCCGTGCTGCAGTTCGGCGAGCGCGTCGATGCCGCCTTGCGCGCGATCGCCACCAGCCTGCGCGAACAGCGACCGCCCGCATTCGCAGCACTGCGCATCGAGGAACGCAAGCTCGCCGCGGAGCTCGATGCCGCCATGGCGAGTGATGAGGAACGCCAGGTCGCCGCCGCGATCGCACATGCCTTCGATCGCATCACCGATAGCGTCGACACGCTTGCCCATGTGATCGCCAGCGTTCCCGCGCGCACGTCCACCTGACCCACGGGTCCCGCAGAATCACGTGACGAAGCGCACCTTCCCCCTTCCGGCAGCAGCGGCGCAGGTTACACTCGCAACCATGCTGAAGATCGATACCCACGCGCATATCCTTCCCGAAACCTGGCCGGATCTCGCCGAGAAATACGGCGACAACCGCTTCCCGACCATGGTCAATGCGGAGGGGCGGCGGCGCATCTACAAGGATGGCAAGTTCTTCCGCGAGGTCTGGGCGAATGCCTTCGATCCGGAAGTGCGCATTGCCGACTACGCGAAGTTCGGCGTCGACGTGCAGGTCGTGTCGACCGTACCGGTGTTGTTCTCGTACTGGGCCAAACCGAGCCAGGCACTCGAACTGCATCGCTTCCTCAACGACCACACCGCCGAAATCTGCCGTCGCTATCCGCGAAACTACGCAGGCATCGGCACCGTGCCGCTGCAATCGCCGACGCGGGCGATTCGCGAACTCGAACGCTGCGTCGATCAACTCGGCCTTTCCGCCGTGCAGATCGGCTCGCATATCGAGGACATGAATCTCGATGCGCCCGAGTTGTTCCCGTTCTTCGAAGCGGCAGCCGATCTCGGCGCGGCCATCCTCGTGCATCCCTGGGACATGATGGGGCGCGAGACGATGCCGAAATACTGGTTGCCGTGGCTGGTCGGCATGCCTGCCGAACAGGCCCGCGCCGCCTGCTGCCTGATCTTCGGCGGGGTGCTCGAACGCTTGCCGAAACTGCGTGTATGTTTCGCGCATGGCGGCGGTTCGTTTCCCTATTCGATAGGCCGCATCGAACATGGTTTCCGCATGCGCCCGGATCTGGTCGCCACCGACAACGCGCGCAACCCGCGTGAGTATTTCGGGCGCATCTATTTCGATTCCTGCGTGCATGACGATGCCGCCCTGCGTTACCTGATCGAAGTCGCCGGCTCGAACACGGTCATGCTCGGCACCGATTACCCGTTCCCGCTCGGCGAACAGGAACCCGGCGCCGGTATCGCTGCGCTCGGCCTGCCACTCGCTGAGCAAGCGCGCCTGTTCCACGGCACCGCGCTCGAATGGCTCAACCTTCCCCATGCGCGCTTCGCGCACCACGACGATACGGAGTGATCCGATGAAACTGTTCCCGCTGATCCTGCTGGTATGCGCCACCGGGGCCTTCGCACAGTCGAATACCGACTACAACCTCAATGACGGCGAGGTGAAGTTCAGCGTGCCGGCGAACTGGAGCGCCATCATGGAGAAATCCGATGGCAATCCACAGGCGATGATCTTCCAGATCCCCGATCCTGCCGCCGAAGGCACCGAAGACACCGCCAGCATCACGGTGAAAACGCGCCAGCTGAAAGCGCCCGCGGATTTCCAGGATGCGATGCAGAACGAACTCGCCCTGTCGCGCGCGCAGACCGGCTATGAAGCCGAAGCGATCACCAACGACACCGGCGTG
>JBEBXZ010000062.1:0-7415 GCA_040391335.1 Dokdonella fugitiva
GATCAGCGCCTCGCATCCTTCGCGGCTGTTTCCGCATCGTCGAGAACGCGCTTGGCGTGTGCCTTGGCAGCGTCATAAGCCGCATTCGCCTGATCCTTGCACGGACCAGCCTGCCCCGATGCCAGCGTGTCGCAACGTTCCTTCGCGATCTTCAGGTCGGCGTCTGCCTTGGCCAGCGAAACGTCGTACGCGGCCTTTGCCTGCGTGTTGATCGTTTCGGCCTCGACCTTCGCAACATCCTTGTTGGCGGCGCTCGCCGCATCCATGGCATCGCTGCTCGCGTCGTTCATTTTCTCATTCGCCTTGGCATCCGCCCGGGCGACTTCCGCGCGCGCTTCCTCGCGCGCCGCGTCCAGCTTGCGCTGCGCCTCTACTGCATCGGCATTCGCATCTTGCTTCGCCTTGGCCAGATCCTCCGCCGCCTTCTGGCGCGTCTCTTCAACCTTGCGCTGCGCCTCGGCTGTGGAATCCTGCTGGCTGCAGGCGCTCAAGCCGAGTACCGCGGCGATTGCTGACACGATCAAGATATTTTTCATCGAATGCTCCCTTCGTGAAGGGCTCCTCCGCCGCACCGTGCGACGGTCGGAGCGCTACCCCCGCAATTGGAGCGCCCGGCGCATGAACGCATGGTGATCCCTGCCCCGGGCATTCAGCCTGCAGAAGGATTTCGATGCGAAAGAATCGAATATGGGATAGATCAATGCAGCGTCTTGTACAGCACCGGGTCGAAGGCATCGACCTGGATCACCTCATCGCGCGCATCGCGTGCTTCGTTCAGCACATCGTATTCCGCACGCGTGATGACGCCCGCAGCGAGGCCGATTTCATCCAGCATGTGCCCCGGCGCCCGATCGATCGTTCCGGCACGCACGGCATCGCGCAACTTGGTTTCGATCGGCAACGCACCGACGGCCTTGTCCAGCGCAGCTTCGAGCGTGCCAAGGCCGGGCTCGCTGGCAGGCGGCACGAATACATCGTCAGTCAATGTGCGTCGCGCCTCGCGGTCTTCGAGAATATCGCGCGCGACGCGACGACCGAGCACGTCGGAAGGCGGACGGAAGCGTGCACCGAATGGAAAGATCAGCGCACCCAACAGCCATGCCGCCGGACGCGCCGGCAGGTTTTCGAGCACGCCGAGCAAGGCTTCCTGCACGCGATACAGGCAGAGCTCGACGGACCAGCGCACGAGGCCGTAGTTCGCCGTGGTCTTCGGTTCGTCGTGGTAGCGCTTGAGTGCAGCGGATGCGAGGTAGAGATAGGCGAGTGCATCGGCGAGGCGGCCGGAAAGCTTTTCGCGACGCTTGAGCGAGCCGCCCAGCGTACCCATCGCGGTGTCGGAGACGATCGTGAACGCGGCCGAGAAACGCGACAGGTGCTGGTAGTAGCGCCGGGTGTCGATCGCGTGTGGTACGCCGGCAAGCCGTGATCCCGACAAGGCGAGCAGCAAGGCGCGCACGGCACGCGTGACGAGCAGGTTGACGTGGCCGAAGATCGCACGGTCGAAGGCGACGAGATCCTTCGCGGCGACCGAGTTGATCTCGGTCTGCACGAACGGATGGCAGCGGATCGCGCCCTGTCCGTAGACGATCATCGAACGCGTGAGGATGTTCGCACCCTCGACCGTGATGCCGATCGGCACCGCATCCCAGGCTCGCGCGAGCGTATTGCGCGGCCCCCGCTGGATCGCGCTGCCGGCGCGGATATCCATCGCATCGGCGACGACCTGGCGCATCGCCTCGGTCAGATAGGCCTTGGCGATCGAGCCGAGCACGGCCGGCTTCTCGCCCGCATCGAGCGCACCGCAGGTCAGGGTGCGCGTCGCGGTCATCACGTAGGTGAGGCCGGCGATGCGCGCCAGCGGCTCCTCGATGCCCTCGAAGCGGCCGATCGGCGTATCGAACTGTTCGCGCACGGTCGCGTAGGCACCGCAGATGCGCGTCGCCATCTGCGCCGCGCCGATGCTCAATGCCGGCAGCGAAATCGAGCGACCGGCAGCGAGCGATTCCATCAGCATGCGCCAGCCCTGGCCGACGCCGGCATGCTCGCCGATGATCGCGTCGAACGGCACCCAGACATCCGTGCCGACGATCGGCCCGTTGTGGAATGGCACGCCCATCGGATCGTGTCGATCGCCGATCTCGATGCCCGCCGTATCGCGCGGAATCAGGGCACAGGTGATGCCACGGTCCTCGACATCGCCGATCAGCTTGTGTGGATCCTTGAGGCGGAAGGCGAGACCGATAAGGGTCGCGACCGGAGCCAGCGTGATGTAGCGCTTTTTCCAGTTGAAGCGCACGCCGAGCACGTCGGCGCCATCGATGCCGCGCATCTCGACGATGCCTTCGGATTGCGTGGCCGCCGCGTCGGATCCGGCTTCCGGGCCGGTCAATGCGAAGCACGGAATTTCAATGCCTTCGGCCAGGCGACGCAGATAGCGCTGCTTCTGTGCGTCCGTGCCGTAGTGCATGAGCAATTCGCCGGGGCCCAGCGAATTCGGCACCATGACCGTCACCGCCGCGGTCACCGAACGGCTGGAAATGCGCGTGACGATGCGCGACTGGGCGAGCGCGGAGAATCCGTGGCCGCCGAACTCCTTGGGGATGATCAGGCCGAACAGGCGGTATTCGCGGATGAGCGCCCAGATCTCCGGCGGCAAATCGCGCTGCTGGTAGACCTCCCAGTCATCAATGCGCGCGCAGAAATCATTGACCGGCCCATCGAGGAAGGCCTGCTCCTCGTCGCTCAAGGCCTGCGGCGTGAAATCGAGCAATTTTTGCCACGCCGGCATGCCGGAAAAAAGATCCGCATCCCACCACACGGTACCGGCTTCGAGCGCGATGCGTTCGGTGTCGCCAAGCCTCGGCAGCACTTTCGCGAAGACCGGCATGACGAAGCGCGAGACGAGAGCGCGGCGCAACGGCGGGAAACCGGATATCACCGCGCAGGCGATCAACACGATGGCGACGACCAGGAAGGCATTCGGCGAATCCACACCGACGATGCGCCAGCCGATCAGGAAGACACCGGCCGCGTTGATCCACGCGAGAAAACCAAGGCCCCGGAACGCGAGGACGCAGAAAACAATCAGGGCAAGGAGGATCGTGATCCACATGGGCATTTCTCCGCTGTCTGGCATCGATTATGCCCCACGGCGGAACCTCCCCATGCAACCGGCTTCAGACGACCGCGCCGCACTCGCCGCCGAGGAACAGGCGATAGGCCGGGTTCGCGCTTTCATCGACGTGCGGATAGCCGAGCGTGCCGAGAAACCGGCGAAATGCCTTCATTTCGGTGACTGGCACCTGCACGCCGACCAGGATCCGCCCGTAGTCGGCGCCCTGGTTCCGGTAGTGGAAAAGAGAAATGTTCCAGTTCGGGCTCATCGCGGAAAGAAAACGCATGAGCGCGCCGGGGCGTTCGGGAAATTCGAAGCGATACAGCAGTTCATCATCGGCGTGCGCGACGCGTCCGCCGATCATGTGCCGCAGGTGCTGCTTGGAGAGCTCGTCGTCGCTGAGATCCAGCGTCGCAAAACCCTCCTTGCGCAGCGCGCGCTCGATGCGTGCCGAGTCGCCGCGATCACGGATCTGCACGCCGACGAACAGATGCGCCCGTTCCGAATCCCCCATGCGGTAATTGAACTCGGTGATGTTGTGCCCCTGCAGGAGCGCGCAGAACCGCCGGAACGATCCGCGCTCCTCGGGGATGGTCACGGCGAATACCGCTTCGCGCGCCTCACCGACTTCGGCGCGCTCGGCCACGAAGCGCAAGCGGTCGAAGTTCATGTTGGCGCCGCAGGCGATCGCGACCAGCGTCGCGCCCTTGCGCGAATTCTTCCCGGCCCAGGCCTTCATGCCGGCCACCGCCAGCGCGCCCGCCGGTTCGAGAATGCTGCGCGTGTCCTGGAACACATCCTTGATGGCCGCACACACCGCATCGGAATCGACCAGCACGATGTCGTCGACCAGTTCGCGGCACAGGCGGAAGGTTTCCTTGCCGACCTGCTTGACCGCGATGCCATCGGCGAACAGGCCCACGTCCTTGAGCACGACGCGGCGTCCTGCCGCGATCGAACGCGCCATCGCATCGGAATCGAGGGTCTGCACGCCGATCACGCGGATCTCGGGACGTATCGCCTTGACGTAGGCGGCCACGCCGGAAATCAGGCCACCACCGCCGATCGCGGCGAAGATCGCCTCGATCGGCCCCGGATGCTGGCGCAGGATTTCCATGCCGATCGTGCCCTGCCCGGCGATCACATCGGGATCGTCGAACGGATGCACGAAGACCAGCTTGCGTTGCCGCGCGAGATGATCGGCATGCGCCTTCGCATCGGAATAGGATTCGCCGTGCAGCACGATCTCCACGTACTCGCCGCCAAACGCACGCACCGCGTCGATCTTGACCTGCGGCGTGGTCACCGGCATCACGATCACCGCTCTGCAGCCGAGGCGCGCGGCGGACAATGCGACTCCCTGCGCATGGTTGCCGGCGGACGCGGCGATCACGCCGCGCTTCAGTTCGATTGGCGTGAGCTGCGCCATGCGGTTGTACGCACCGCGCAGCTTGAACGAGAACACCGGCTGGTTGTCCTCGCGCTTGAGCAGCACCGTGCAGCCGGTACGCGCGGAAAGCTGGGGGGCCAGTTCGAGTTCGGTCTCGCGGGCGACATCGTAGACGCGCGCGGTGAGGATACGCCTGAGATAGTCGGTGGGCATCGCGGCATCCGGACAATGAACGCCAGACTAGCGGCCTACCCGATCGTGCTCAATGGATTTTTCAGCCCTGCGCGGGATTCCCGGCCTTCTTCAGATCTTCCATGCTCCAGTTGAACTGCAGGAAGATCACGCTCGGCACCATTGCATCGAGACGCACGCGGCAGTCGACCGTCTGCGTGTACTCTTCATTGGTGCGCGGATTGAACACGATGGGCGCTTCCAGCTGCAAGGTGTCCTTGGCCGATTCCTTGGCGCTTTCAGTCAGCTTCTGCGCATCGACCATGAACGTCTTTCCGGAAAGACGGCTGTTGATTTCCGCGACGCAGGCGTCCGCCGCGATTCTTTCGCGGCTGGACACGGAGCACGCACTCAACACCAGCAGTCCGCAGGACAAAAGAATGGCGCGCATCACGAACCTCCGCCAGGATCGCATCAAGGCCAGCGGCGCGACGCCAGCGTGGCGTTGCGCCGGTCCCGAGTATAGGGGCGGTATGCGTTGATCGCTTGACGCGGCGCAGCGCGGGAAACGCTCAGTAGCGCGCGATGGTCGGATCGATGCTGGTTGCCCATGCCTCGATGCCGCCTTCGACGTTGTGCACGACGCGAAAACCGCGCTCGCGGAAATGTTCGGCGGCGCGTCGACTGGAAACCCCGTGATGGCAGAGGAAGGCCAGCGGCGTGTCCTTCGGCAATGCGACGAGACGATCATGCGATGCCGGATCGAGCACCTCGGCACCAGCGAACGGCGCGATTCCACGCTCCTCCCCGGAGCGTACGTCGATGACGGTGACGCGCCCTTCGTCGAGCAGGCGCTTGAGCCCGTGCACATCCAGCGAATGCACCTGCGGCGGCGCCGCCGGCAGGGTGATCGACAGGCCGTCGCCCTGCGCGGTCGATACCCACTCGATCCCGGCCCCCTTCGCACGCTGCGCGCTGGCCGGATCGAACAGTACATCGATGCCGTTGGCCAGCACGCGGATCTCGCTGCCGGTGATCTCGCGCAACTGGAACTGGGGCTGGAAGCGCGCGTCGATCGCCAGGAAAAGGCCCATGCCTTCGGCATCGTCGATCGCCGCGCGGATCTGCGCCGCGGCTTCGTCGCTGATGCTGATCTCCGGTGGCGTGCGATGCGGCTCCGCAACACCGAACAGGCGATGCAGGTCGCCGCTGGCGGCCATGCCCTGCACGATGTCGGCGCCGCCGACCAGCTCGCCATCGACATACAGCTGCGGAATCGTCGGCCAGTTGGCGTAATCCTTGATGCCCTGGCGAATGTCTTCGTCGGCCAGCACGTCGACCGTCAGGTAATCATCGAGCAGGTCATTCAGGACACCCACGGTTGCCGCGGAGAAGCCGCAGTTCGGCGCGTGCCGCGTGCCCTTCATGAACAGCACGATGCGATGGTCGGCAAACAGGGCTTCAATGCGTTGGCGGGTTTGCTGGGCGGTGGACATGACGATTCCTCGAAACAGGGTCTTGGATTTTGAAATCCGCGCAAGGCGCGGCGGCTGGAAATGCGTGGCGGCAGCCCATGGATGTGGGTTCGGCAGCGCGCGAGCGCAAGGGATGCCTGCCAGATAGCCGGGCATCATAACGGAGCGCGTTGCGCGACGCGTTTGGTCACACAGGCGAAATACGGGATAATTCCGGGGTTCAGGGGAATCGCCAACCATCGGGGAAGGGAAATGATCCGCAAACTACCGTTTTGCATTGCCATCGCGCTCGCCACCACGGCCAACGCACAGACGCCGGCCGAGCAGCAATCGGGCGGCGCGACGATTCCACTGACGTACGTGGGCTCGAACGCACGCGTTTCGCTCGGCATCAATGACGATGGCGATGTGCTTGGCGAGATCCTCGGCATCCTCGGCAAGAAGGATGACTCGGCGTGGCTGGCCGAACTGTGGCTGGGCCAGGGCGGCTCCGGTGGCGTGCAACTCGGCTACAACTGGCTGCGTGGCGCCGCGGACGGCGACCAGGCGTCGGTCTGGAAAGTATTCGCCGCTGGCGACCGCAACGTCTTCAAGGACAGCAAGGCGACGCTCGGCCTCGGCTGGGAACGCAACGACCTGTTCTTCAGCGGCTATGTCTCGCACGCGACCTCGGGTCGGCGCCTCGTCGACAGCAGCGTGATCACGGATACGACGATCATCTCCGGCAGCGATGCGGGCGGCGCCTATACGCAGACGCAGACGATCGAGACGCTGACCCGTTTCTTCGAACGTCCCTATGAGAATGGCGTCGGCCTGCGCTTCGGCGGCTATTTCGACGAACCGCTGCTGCGCGTGCGCGGCGGTCTCGACTACGAGAAGGGCAAGTTCGACTCCGATCAGAAGACCCTTTCGCTCGGCATCGACAAGCTGTTCCGCAACAGCGGCTTCAGCCTGAGCCTGCAGGGCGAGCACCTGCGCAAATCCGGCGATTTCGAAACCGATCGCTCGGATACGCGTGGCTGGCTGCTGCTGCGCTATGACATCGGCGAGAACTATCGCGCCCGCGAGCCGTTCCGCATGGTCGAAGTCACCTCGCCAGCAGGCAGTGACGTCGCGGCAACCGCCGCCGAGCCGCAGGTGATCCGCAACGACGTGCGCCTCGATGGCGACGCGTTCTTCGTGTTCGACCGCTCCGAACTCAATCCCGACGCGATCGCCGCACTGGACGCGCTGGTCGCCAAGCTCAATTCCGCCGAGCGCGTCA
>JBEBXZ010000063.1:0-7265 GCA_040391335.1 Dokdonella fugitiva
GGTCATGAAGTGTTTCGGATTGATCGGTCGCACCAGCAGGTTGCAGAGGAATCCGAGCACCAGCATGCCGGCCAGGATGTACATCGTCGTGTTGTAGACCGATTCACGCGGCATGCCGAGCGACAACTGGTAGTCGCGCATGTAGTTGACGACGACCGGACCGAGGATGCCCGCGGTCGCCCACGCGGTGAGCAGGCGCCCATGGATCGCACCGACCATCTGCGTGCCGAACAGGTCGGCGAGATAGGCCGGGATGGTCGCGAAGCCGCCGCCGTACATCGACAGGATCACGCAGAAGATCGCGACGAAGAGCCCGACGTGGGCGCCCTGCCCGGCCCACGGGGCACTCGAGTAGAGCGCGATGCCAAGCAGGAAGAAAACAAAGTAGGTCGCCTTGCGGCCGATGAAGTCCGAAGCCGACGCCCAGAAGAAGCGACCGCCGATGTTGAACAGGCTGATCAGGCCGGTGAATCCCGCGGCGATCGCGGCGATCGCCGCGAGTTGTGTCTTGTCGAGCGACGAGAAGCCCGCGTCGACGCCGATCAGGGTACCGCCGAAGACCTCCTGCAGCATCGGCGACGCCATGCCGATCACGCCGATGCCGGCCGAGACATTGAGCGTGAGCACGCCCCACAGCAACCAGAATTGCGGGATGCCCCAGACCTTGCTCACGTGCACGTGGCCTTGCGTGATCATCGCGTTGGCGGCCTGGGCCGGTGGCGGTGTCCAGCCCGACGGCTTCCAGCCCGACGGCGGAATGCGGTAGCCGAACGCGCCGCCCATCATGAAAACGAAATACACGGCAGCCATGACGAGGAAGGTCTCGAAAACGCCCACCGAGGTCGGCGTCGCGAAGTGGCGCATGAGCATGTCTGCGAGCGGGCTGCCGATCATCGCACCGCCGCCGAAACCCATGATGGCCATGCCGGTCGCCATGCCGCGGCGATCCGGAAACCACTTGATCAGGGTCGATACGGGCGAGATGTAGCCGAGCCCAAGGCCGATGCCGCCGATGACGCCCGAACCGATCCAGAGCATCCAGATCTGGTGCCAGTGGACACCGAGCGCCGAGATGACCAGGCCACCGCACCAGCACAGCGCAGAGACGAAACCCGCGCGGCGCGGGCCGACGCGCTCAAGCCAGCCGCCCCAGATCGCCGCTGAAGAGCCGAGCAGGACGAAGAACAGCGTGTACATCCAGCCAAGTGCGCTGACCTTCCAGTCGCAACCCGTGGCGACCATCGTGGCGAAGAAGCCCATGTCCGCCGGGCAGGCGATGGCCTGGTCGATGCCGACCGCCTTGGACAGGGGCAACCAGAAGACACTGAATCCGTAGGCCATGCCGATGCACAGATGGATGGCGAGCGCCGCTGGCGGAACCAGCCAGCGGTTGAACCCCGGTTTCGCGACCGTGCGCTCCTTGGCGAGCACGCCGAGTTCTGTCGTTCCATCCAGGCCGATTGCTGCCATTTTCCACCCCTGCAGTATGCGTTGAATGCGGCCCGGCATCGCAGCCGGTCGCGCAGACGATGACAGCGGCGGGCGCCAGCGCACAGCCCTGCGACTATGGTCTAAGTGCGGAATGATTCTCGTTTACTGAATGCCCCGCAGTGCAGCACGAGTGGATTTCGCGGCTTTCGATACCGGTTGCGCGCGTGCGGTCCTCGCACGAAAGCGTTGTCATGCGCACCACTGCACGTCGCAAACCACGCGCAAATCATGCTTGGCATGGATCAATCAATAGATGGTGTTTATCAAACCGTCGACACGCGCCTGCATGTCGATGCCGCCCATGAGCGCCAATGCGGCAGTGGTCAGCGGTGGCAGATGCTCGTCGGATCGTGCGACGAGACCGATCGGACGCGACAATTCGGGCACGATCGGGATCGCAAGAACTTCCTGGCGCAGTTCGAACAGGGTCAGCATGCTGTGCGGGACGACGCTGAACAGGCCTGCGCAGCGCACCTGCTCGTAGACCGCGAAAATCGTGTCGGCCTCGACCATGACACGCGGTTCGACGCCAGCACGGCGGAATGCGGCGTCGATGATGCGCCGGTTGTGCATCTCTGGCGTCAGCAGGCACAACGGCAGCGTGGCCACGCTCGCCCAGTCGATCTGCTTGCGCCCGTCCAGCTCGCGAGGATCGCGGGCGAGCAGCGCATAACGCTCGCGGTACAGCGGGATGCGCCGGAATCCGTCGAGCGCCTGCTCCTCGAGGTAGGTGAGGCCGATATCGAGTTCGAATTCCTCGAGGTCGCGGATGATCTGTTGCCCGCTGCGCGAGCGGATCACGATGCGCATGCCGGGCCAGGACAACTGGCATGGCGCAGTCAGCAGGGGCACCACGGGCATCGCGGTCGGAATCGCACCGATGCGCAGGCGGCCCTTCAGTTCCCCGGCAGCCGAAAGTGCCGCGTCCTGATGCAGGGCTTCCCAGTCCGCGAGGATGCGCTGCGCGCGCACGAGCAGGTGCTCGCCATCCGCGGTCAGGCCCTGGTAGCGATGGCCGCGCTGGATCAACGCGACGCCGAGTTCCTCCTCGAGCTTCTGCAAACCGGCCGACAAGGCCGGTTGCGACACCTGGCAGGCCTGCGCGGCACGCGCAAAGTGGCGCTCGCGCGCTAGCGTGACGAAATACAGGATCTGGCGGATGAGCATGCCTGGATTCTAGGGCAACGCCGATGAAGTGGTGCAACCATCACGATACCTGTCTGCGTGCCGATCGCGGCGCGCTGTCGCCGGCAGACGGGCCATCTTTCAAGGGGCGCAACAAAGATCTGCGCGCAGACAGGTGTCTGCCTGACTGACTGCATGTACTAAAAGGGGTGATCAGCGTTGCCCTAGGACCCGCGCCGCTCTTGTGGCCTCGGCCAACGCGCCAGTGCCTCGCGCGTGCGCTGGCGTCCCCACTCGATGGCGCTCTCGGCGCGATGGAATTCGTACATCGTGCACACGTTGCGCGGAATCGTGATCAGCAGATCCGGTGGCTGCGCAGCGAGCTTCAGGCGAGTGATCGTTTCCTGCACGGTATCCAGCGTGCGCGAAAACAGCTCGAGCATGCTCGGATCGCGCGCGCTGCGCAGGCGTTTGCTCGCGATCAGCGCGGAAATCAGGTGGCGTTTGCGGCGCAACGGCGTTTCCGCCGCGGACTTGCCGGAAGCGTCGGCGACAGAATGCGGATCGGCGAGCGCAGCGCCCCGGGACGCCATCACCACGCCCTTGCCATCCAGAGGCTCGGCCGGACCATTGACGTCGACCGCGATCGTCGCGTCGGTCGCGTCACGCAAGGTCGGTGAAACCGGCAAGGGATTGAGCAGGCCGCCATCGACCAGCAGCCGCCCTTGGTAATGATGCGGACGGAATACGGTCGGGATCGCGATCGAGGCGCGGATCGCATCGAACAGCGAACCTTCCGAGAACCAGATCTCGCGCTGCTCGTCGAGATCAACCGCAACGGCGGTGTAACTGATCGGCAGGTCCTCGATATCGATGTCGCCGATCAATTCGCGCAGCGCGCGGATGATGCGGTCCCCCTTGATGAAACCGCCGCCGACCAGGGTCAGGTCGACCATGCGCAACACGTCGAGGCGCGCCAGCGGAACCACCCAGTCGCGGAATGCATCGAGCCGGCCTGCCGCATGCACGCCACCAACCAGCGCCCCCATCGAACTGCCGGATATCGACTGGATGTCGAAACCCTGCGCAATCAGTTCCTCGATCACGCCGATATGCGCATAACCGCGCGCGCCACCCGAGCCGAGCACGAGCGACAGGCGCATCGCGCGTTCGGGGCGGTCATCGGGCTGGTCGGTGTGCATGGCGGGTACCACCTGAACTACGCTTCGCCGTAAAGCGGCGACAGCTTGAGCGAACGGTTGAGCATCACTCTGCAATCCCTTGCGGTAGGCCATTGAGCCAGAAGCTTACGCCCGAGATGCTCACCGAATTGGCGGAGAGCAATTTCTTTAGCCGCCAGTCGATTGAAGCAACGCGGCCCAACTGTTCCTGGTTCAGAAAGCAGCTCTGTATGCGGCTCTCGATCTCTGATCGAGACTCGATATCGTTCCAGTACTCTGGCGACCATCCGCAACCACCATCTCGCCAGGCATCACCCGTGCGGATCGTCCCGCCACAATTGCATGATTGCGTCTCTACGCCCCGAACTATTTCTTCGTATCTTGAGATAAGCGCGGGTATATCCATGATGCCCACCTTCGCTCAGGCTTGCCCCTGATAGCTGCCAATCGCCAGTTGCAGCAGGATGCGCATCTCCTCGCGCAGCGAAACCGGTGACACGACTTCCGCATCGGGGCCGTATTTCAGCACGTCCATCAGCAGCTCCCGCGAGTTGCTGTAAGGCACCTTGAGTTCGTAGCGACCATCCGGCAGCCAGTGGCCTTCCTGCTGCGAATGCCAGTGTTCGTCGGCAACCCAGCGCGCGGCATGCTCGGAGAAGCGCAACACCGCGATCGCCTTCGGCGCGCCGGAGAAAATGCCGTAGCTCGAAGCGAGATGCGCATCGAGATCGGCCATCGAGCATTCGAAGGAATCCTGTCCGGTTTCGTGCGGGCCACGCATGCGATCGAGGGCAAAGCTGCGCAGCGCTTCCTTGCCGTGGTCCCAGGCATCGAGATACCAGTTGTCCCGATAGTGCGCGAGGCGTTGCGGCGAGACATCGCGCGTGGTCTGTTCATTCGTCGTGCGCGCGCGGTATTCGAACTTGAGTCGCTTGCGATTGAGCATGGCGCTGGAAACCGCGCGGAACACGACCTGATCGAGCTTGCGCGCGCCACTCGCGATCACGCGGATACGCTCGACCGGCAAGGCGCGGCCGCTCGAATGATCGGACAGCAGGCTTTCGATGCGCGCGCGGAATGGTGCGAGCGCACCGGCCAGCACGCCGGGATCGGAACGATCCAGCAGTTCATTCAACGCAAGCAGCGCTGCGAGCTCATCACTCGACAGCCACAACCCCGGCAACTCGAAACGCTCGATCTCGCCGACCGAATAGTGGATCGTTCCCGCATCCGGATCGCTCTCGATCGGCGCACCGAGCGCATCACGCAGGAACGCGATATCGCGATACATCGTCGCCCGCGAGCATTGCAGCTCTTCCTGCACGCGCTTGAGCGTCACCGGATAACGCGCCGACTTGAGCATGCGATGCAGGATGAGGGTGCGTTCGTAACGGTCCATTGCGTCGCGTCCGGTGAAATGCGTGTGTGCGCGAGTTTGGCATAACCGGAGCGCTGACCGGCAGCCGGTCCGCCGGGCATCGGTCAACGCGGCAGGTCGGCGAACGCGCCCGATCCTTCGAGCAGCCGGCGCGCGATCACGAGGCGCTTCGGCGCATCGCCCGCCCGCGGCATGTCGATGTTGATGGCAAAGAACCAGCGCTTGCCCGCGCGCTCGACCCAGCCGACGATCCAGCCGAGATCGGTCTTGCCATCCGCCGCACCCGCGAGCGCCCAGCCCGTCTTCGAATGCATCGTGAAGGCCGGTGCCGCCTCGGTGATCGTGATCCGGCGCACGGTTTCCTGCACGGTGTCCTTGAACGGCAGCGAGCCATCGGCCAGTCGACGCAGGAACGAAACCTGCTCGACTGCCGAGATGCGCAAGGCGCCATCGAGCCAGAAGCGGTCGATGCCACCGCCGATATCGCGATTGCCGTAGCCGATGCGATCGATCCATGCCTGCATGCCTTCGGCGCCCGCGCGTCGCGCAATCTCCTGGTAGAACCAGACGGTCGAAAACTTCATGCCGCTGGCAAGGCTGTGGTCGCGGTTCCAGTCCGCGAAGTCGCGCGGCTTTCCGTCCCAGCGGATCACTTCGAACTCATCCTTGATGACGCCGGTCTCGAGCGCGACCAACGCATTGGTGATCTTGAACGTCGATGCCGGCAGGTAGGCATGCTCGGCGCGCGTGCGGTCGAACACGTGCCAGGTGTCGCGTGCTTCGTCGAAGATCACGGCGCTGCCGCGCACGCCAGCTTCTTCGAACACCCTGGCCCAGTCCGTGCGCATCTGCCAGTGGCGTGGTTCCTGCGCGGCGAAGGCGGGCATGACGCCGCAAGCGAGGAAGGTCACGAGTGCAAGCAAGGCTTTCATTGAAGGGTTCCCATCCCATCCGGGTTGGCGAGTTTCTGCCCCATCGCTGGCAAGGCCACGACCGATTCATGGCGATTCGCAGGCAATCCCATGCACAGTTCCATTACCATCATGTTTTCCGAATGGCAGCACCGCCGCGCCATGCCGCATGCCAGGCTTGATCTGAACGTACCCACCGGTGACACCGTCAAGACAACCACGTGCTACATGTGCGCGTGCCGTTGCGGCATCCGCGTGCACATGAAGGATGGACGGATCCGGTACATCGACGGCAACCGTGACCATCCGGTCAACCGCGGCGTGATCTGCGCCAAAGGCTCGGCCGGCATCAAGCAGCACTACTCGCCAGCGCGCTTGTCGAAGCCGCTGCTGCGCATCGGCGAACGCGGCGCGGGCGATTTCCGCGAGATCGAGTGGGAAGAAGCGCTCGCGCTGGCGACGCGATGGCTGGGCGATGTCCGCGCGCGCAACCCGGATGAACTCGCCTTCTTCACTGGCCGTGACCAGTCACAGGCGCTGACCGGCTGGTGGGCGCAGCAGTTCGGCACGATCAACTATGCCGCGCATGGCGGCTTCTGCTCCGTCAACATGGCCGCGGCCGGCATGTACACGCTTGGCGGCAGCTTCTGGGAATTCGGCGAGCCCGATTGGGATCTGACGAAGTACCTGATGCTGTGGGGTGTCGCCGAGGATCATGATTCGAATCCGATCAAGCTCGGCCTCGGCAAGCTCAAGGCGCGCGGCGCGAAGATCGTCGCGATCAATCCGGTGCGCAGCGGCTACGGTGCGATCGCCGATGAATGGGTGCCGATCAATCCGGGCACCGATGGCCTGCTAGCCGGTGCCTTCATCCACGAACTGCTGCGCACCGATCGCGTCGATCTCGACTATCTCGTGCGCTACACGAATGCGCATCACCTGGTGGTTCGTGATCCGGGCGGCGCACAGGATGGACTGATTGCACGTGATGCCGAAGGCCATCCGCTGTGTGCGGCACGTCCTGCATCGATTGACCTTCCTGCCGACACGGAAGCAGGAGCACCGGTTCCCGGCCTGCGCCGGGACGAGGGCGTGGAACCTTTACTGGTCAATGCGAATGCGATCGACATCTCGCCCCTGATCGTCGGCGAGTACACGCTGGCCGACGGACGCAAGGCC
>JBEBXZ010000064.1:0-7256 GCA_040391335.1 Dokdonella fugitiva
GACGTCTTTCTCCGAGATCGCGATGCTCAACACGGTCGATGAAATCAAGGCGGTCCGTTCCGAGTCGCTGAGCGGCATCGGCATCGTGCGCATCGATTTCCAGCCGACGGTCAACCTCGAGCGCGCGCTGGCCCAGCTCACGGCCGTCTCGCAGACCATCCTGCGCCGCATGCCTGCCGGCACGTCGCCGCCGCTGGTCGTGCGCAACAACGTCTCGAGCACGCCCGTGCTGCAACTCGTGCTGTCCTCGGATGCAATGACCGAGGCGCAGCTCTACGACTATGCGCGCCTGCAGCTGCGTTCGCAGATCCAGAGCATCCCGGGCATCCGCATGACCCTGCCGTACGGCGGCGCGGCACGCCAGATCATGGTCGACCTCGACCCGAAAGCCCTGCAGACGTATGGGCTGACTCCGGCCGACGTGACCACGGCGCTCGAGCGCGGCAGTCCGACGCTGCCTTCGGGCTCGATCCGCGAGGGCGAACGCGAACTGCAGATCTCGCTCGACATGAGCCCCGCCACGGCCGCCGAATTCCTCGATCTGCCGATCGTCGCGCGCGGCGGCAACGTGATCTACGTGCGCGACGTCGCCTCGGTGCGCGACGGCGGTGCGTTGCAGACCAATGTCGCGCGCATGGACGGCGCGAGTGCCGTATCGGTCGCCCTGATCAAGCTCGGCGGCGCATCGGCGGTCGAGATCGTGCACGCGATCCGCGCGCGCCTGCCCGAGATCGTCGCCTCGGCACCGCCCGGCATGCGCATCGAGCCGATCTTCGACCAGTCAACGTTCGTCGACCACGCGATCGGCGCGATCCAGCACGAAGCGGTGCTGGTCGGCCTGCTCGTCGCGCTCGTCGTGCTGATTTTCATCGGCTCATGGCGCTCGAGCCTGATCGTGCTGTCGGCGATCCCGCTCGCGCTGCTCGCCTCGGTGGCGATGCTCAACCTGCTTGGCTACACGTTCAACGTCATGACCCTGGGCGGCCTCGCGCTGGCGATCGGCATCCTCGTCGACAACGCGGTGGTCGACGTCGAGAACACGAACCGCAACATCGCGCTCGGCAAGGACGTGCCGACCTCGATCCTCGACAGCGCGCGCGAAGTGGTCTTCCCCGAGTTCGTCTCGACCGTCGCGATCTGCATCGTGCTGACCCCGATCCTGCTCATGACCGGGCTCTCGGCCTGGGTCTTCACGCCGCTCGCGCTGGCCGTGATCTTCGCGATGGCCGCCTCGTTCCTGCTCTCGCGCACGCTGATTCCCGTGCTCTGCTACATGTTGCTGCCGGCCGACATCCGCAGCCGGCGCAATCCACGCTGGGCGGCAGAGAAGGCGCTGCTGAAGATCAACCACACCGTCGAGCATCGCCTCGACGGTCTGCGCGACCGCCATCATGCCCTGCTCGAAAAGCTTGGCCACCACGGCTTCGTGCTCGCAATTGCTGCCCTTGTCCTGGTTGGCATCGGTGGCCTCGCCGCCGCCTCGCTCGGCCGCGAATATTTTCCGCAGGTCGATGCGGGCCAGTTGCGGCTGCAGGTCCGCCTGCCGTCCGGCACGCGCCTCGAACAGACGGCGGCACGCCTGGCCGACATCCAGCGCGAGATCCGCACGATCATCCCGCCGGCCGAACTGCAGACCGTCTACGAACAGATCGGCGTGCCCGACGCGGTCAACCTCGCATGGGTCGACAGTGCCGTCGTCGGTTCGTTCGAGGCCGAGCTGATGCTGCAATTGCGCCAGCCGCATGCGCGCAGTTCGACCTACCTTGCCGCGATCCGCCAGCGCGTGGCCGAGAAATTCCTCGACGTGAAGGTCTTCGAGCGTCCGCCCGATGCGACGAGCCGCACGCTCGCGGGGTCGGCCGTGGCCGCGTTCGAGGTGCGCTTCAGCGGGCGCGACACGGCCGGCAACCTCGCCCTGGCGCGCGAACTCGAACAGCGCCTCGGCAAGGTGCCGGGCGCGGTCGACATCGCCGTGCGCCAGGTGCTCGACCTGCCCGAATACCGCGTCAGCATCGATCGCACTCGTGCCGCGCGCCTCGGCGTCAATGCGCAGGATGCGAGCCGTGCCGTGCTCGCCGTGCTGGGTTCGGCCGGCACCGTGACCCCTGTCTACTGGACCGACACGATCAATGCGACGTCCTACACCGTGCAGGTGCAGACCCTGCCGGTCGATCTGACGGACGTGGAAACCCTGCTCAACCTCCCGCTGCGCACGAATACGGCTGGCGAGACCGTGCTGCTGCGCAGCGTCGCGACGGTCACCTCGCGCAACGTGCCGGCCAGCCTCGCGCGCACGATGCTCGCGCCGACGGTAAGCGTGATGGCGAACGTGCAGGGCACCGATCTCGGCTCGGTCTACGACCCGCTGACGACGATCACCGACGAACTGAAGGCACGCCTCAAGCCCGGCAACCGCATCGAGATCGCGGGCCAGGCGGGCGAGATGCAGAGTGCGTACGGCGAGCTGTCGACCGGTCTCGTCATGTCGGCCCTGCTCGTGTTCCTCGTGCTCGTGATCAACTTCCAGTCGTGGATCATGCCGCTGGTCGCGATGTCGGGACTGCCGATCGCGATCGCCGGTGCCGCGGTTGGCCTTTGGGCCACCGGTACGCCGCTGTCGGTGCCGGCCCTGATGGGCGTCATGATGGTGATCGGCGTGTCGACCGCGAACAGCGTGCTCGTCACGAGCTTCGCGCGCGACCTGATCGGCGCGGGACACGATCCGGAAGTCGCGGCCTACGAATCCGCCGCGGTGCGCCTGCGCCCGGTCCTCATGACCGCGACGGCGATGATTCTCGGCATCGTGCCGATGGCGCTCGGCATCGGCGAAGGCGGCGAGCAGAACGCGCCGCTCGGGCGCGCCGTGATCGGCGGCCTGCTGTTCGGCACGCCGGCGACGCTGATCCTGGTGCCCTCGCTGCTTGCCGTGCTCGGCCGGCGAGGCAAGCGGCGTGTCGCCGACGGGGCGCGCGGATCCGCCGCCGAAGCCGCCGGAGCGCAGGCATGAAAACAACCCTTTCCACGGAGCGCCGCATGAATCCGAATTTCCGCCTCGCCGCTGCCGCGATCCTGGCCCTTGCGTTCACCCAGGGCTGCCAGCGCAGCGTGGCCCAGCCGGCCGCTGCTCCCGCCGCGGTGCCCGAAGTGCTGACCGTGCTCGCCAGGGCGGCCGGCGACAACACCGAGCTGCGCCTGCCGGCGCGTGCGCTGGCTGGTGAATCCGTGCGCATCTACGCGCGCGCCACCGGCTTCCTCGCCACGCGCAGCGTCGATATCGGTGATCGAGTCGAGGCTGGCCAGGTGCTCGCGACGATCGCGGCACCCGAGATCGACCAGGCCCTGCGCGAGGCGGAGGCGGATCTCGTCAAGGCGCGTGCCGACGAGGAGCTCGCGCGCGTCAACTTCGAACGCGCCGGTTCGCTGATCGGTTCCGGGGCCATATCGAAGGAACTGTTCAACGAGCGCGAAGGCGCCAACAACGTCGGCAAGGCGGCACGTTCCGCCGCCGAGGCGCGGCTCGCGAGCGCACGCGAGCGCCAGGGTTTCAAGACCGTGCGCGCGCCGTTCGCCGGCGTGATCTCGACGCGCAGCGTGGAACGCGGTGATCGCGTGGTCGGCGACCAGTCGGGCGCCTCGTCGCTGTTCGAACTGATCGCGCTCGATCCATTGCGCATCGTGGTCGACGTGCCGCAAAGCGCGGCGATGCAGGTGCGTCCCGGAGTCAAGGCAGAGGTGCGTTTTCCGGAACTGGCCGGCGAGGCGCTGCAGGCCGAGGTCGTGCGCAGTTCGCAAAGCATTTCCGAGAACGCGGGCGGCATGCGCGTCGAGTTGCGCCTGCCCAACCCCGGCGAACGCCTGCCGGCAGGCATGATCGGCGAGGTGCGCCTGGACCTTCCGCGCGTCGCGAAAGCGGCGCTGGTCCCGATCAGCGCGGTCATGCAGGGTGCTGGCGGTGCACGCGTGGCGATCGTCGACGCCGATTCGAACCTCGTCCACCGCACCGTCGTTACCGGCCGCAACCTCGGTCCCGAGATCGAGATCCTCGACGGCATCGCGCCGGGCGATGCCGTGATCGCAAGTCCCAACGCGCTGCTCGTGCCGGGCACCAGGGTCACGGCCAAGGCCGCGGCAGCCAAGAGCTGACGCCTGTCGGCGGCGTGTTGCCCGCCTTTCGGCGGGGCCACGCGAATCCGTGCCGGGAGTTCAGTTCGCCGGTCGGATCAGGCCCAGCGCCTCGAGCTTGAGCACGATCTGCTGCACGGCCTGGTCCGGTCGGATGTCGGTCGTATCGATGCGCAATTCGGGGTTCTCCGGAATCTCGTAGGGATCGCTGATGCCGGTGAATTCCTTGATCTTGCCGGCGCGCGCCAAGGCATAGAGTCCCTTGCGGTCGCGCGATTCGCAGGTTTCCAGCGGCGTCGATACATGCACATCGACGAACATGCCCATTGCCGAAACCGCCTCACGCACGATCCCGCGCGAGCCCGCGTACGGTGCGATCGGCGCGCAGATCGCGATACCGCCGTTCCTGGTGATTTCAGTCGCGACGAAGCCGATGCGCTGCACGTTGAGATCGCGATGCTCGCGCGAAAAGCCGAGTTCGCTGGACAGGTTCTTGCGCACGATGTCGCCATCGAGCAGGGTCACCGGGCGCGTGCCGAGTTCGAGCAGACGCACGAGCAGGGCATTGGCGATCGTCGATTTTCCGGAGCCGGAAAGTCCGGTGAAGAACACCGTGAAACCCTGCTTGTGGCGCGCTGGATGCGTGCGGCGCAGTTCCTCGATGACTTCCGGATAAGTGAACCATTCCGGGATATCCAGTCCTTCCTGCAGGCGTCGGCGGAGTTCGGTGCCGGAAATATTGAGCACGCTGTCGCCGGCCTGCACTTCATCCGCCGGCATGTACTGCGCGCGTTCCTGCACGTAGACCATTTCCTGGAACGGCACCATCGTGATGCCGAGTTCCGCTTCATGCCGCGCGACCAGGGCCTGCGCGTCATACGGGCCATAGAAGGGCTTGCCGCTGCTGTCCGTGCCGGGGCCGGCGTGATCGCGACCGACGATGAAATGCGAGCAGCCGTGGTTCTTGCGGATGATCGCGTGCCACAAGGCTTCGCGCGGACCGCCCATGCGCATGGCGAGATGCAGCAGGGCCAGCGCAGTCGTGCGCTCGGGATAATGGCGCAACAGTTTTTCGTAGCAGCGCACGCGCGTGTAGTGGTCGATGTCGCCGGGTTTGGTCAGGCCGACCACCGGATGGATCAGCAGGTTGGCCTCGGCGATCTTCGCCGCGCGGAAGGTCAGTTCGAGATGCGCGCGATGCATCGGGTTACGCGTCTGGAACGCGACGATGCGCGACCAGCCGAGTTTTTCGAACTGGCTGCGCAGCTCGGCCGGTGTCGCACGCAGATGGCCGAAATCGTAATGGCGTGGCGTTTCGAGTCCGCGCACGCGTCCGCCGACATACACCGGGCCGCTGCGTTCGAGCAGATGGGAGACGCCCGGGTGCTTGCGATCCGTCGTGCCGAAAACCTGCGTGGCTTCCCGTTCGCGATCCGGCGTCCATATGTCCTCGATATCGAGGACGGCGAGAGTCACGCCTTCCGGGTCGCGCAGCGCGATCCGGCGTGCGTCCTTGAGCGTATCGGCGAATGCCTGGCTCACGTCGAGCGTGATCGGCATCGGCCACAGATTGCCATCAGCGAGGCGCATCGTGTCGCGCACGCCTTCGTAGTCGGCGCGCGACATGAATCCGCGCAGCGGGGAGAACGCGCCGGTCAGCAACAGTTCGAGATCGCACAACTGGCGTGGCGTCAGATCCAGGGCCGGCAACGACGTGGCTTGTGCCTTGAGCGCTGCGTGTTCTTCAGACGGAACGAGCAGATCGACCAGATGGCCGCCGTGCGGTGCAATCAGTGCTTGCATGAAGGGAATGGCCTGCGCGAGGGAGCGCGGATTATAGGCCGAGTGGAAAAGCCGGCAAGTTCGCTTCGCGGCACCGCCTTCGCATCCGCCGGAGTGCGCGTTATTGCTGGCGCGGGCAGCGATGGATCGCCGCTCAGGCGATGCGTGCGAGCTGATCCTGCGCTTCGAGCCAGGAATCCTCGATCGCGCCGATCTCGCTGGCCAACACGCCGCGGCGCGTGGTCAGTTCGGTGATCCGCGCGGCCTGCCTGCCGTCGTAGAGTTCCGGCGCGGCGAGGCTGTGTTCGATCTGCGCGCGCTCCGCTTCGAGTGCGGCAAGACGCTTTTCCAGCCGCTGGACTTCCTTGCGCAGCGGCGCGAGCAGCGAACGTTGCTCGGCGCGCTCGCGGCGCTCGTCACGCTTCGAGTTGCCGCTGGCGTCGGTTTCCGCATCGTTTGCGGATTTGCGCACGACGATGCGTGCATAGTCCTCGAGGTCGCCATCGAATGGCGTGACCTTGCCGCCCTGCACGAGATGGAATTCATCGCAGCAGGTGCGCAGCAGGGCGCGATCATGCGCGACGATGACGACCGCGCCTGCGAAATCCTGCAGGGCTTCCGCCAGCGCTTCGCGCGTATCGATGTCGAGATGGTTGGTCGGCTCGTCGAGCAACAGAAGATTCGGCTTCTTCCAGACCACAAGGGCCAGCGACAGGCGTGCTTTCTCGCCACCCGAGAACGGGCCGACGAGGGACAGCGCACGATCACCGGAAAATCCGAAGCCGCCGAGGAAGTCGCGTGCGGTGGCTTCGCCGATATTGGGATCGAGGCGCAGCACGTGCTGCACCGGCGTCGCCTGCGGATCGAGTTGTTCAAGCTGATGCTGCGCGAAATAACCGATTGCCAGCCCGCGATTCTCGCGCCGCTCGCCCGCGAGCACGGGATTGCTGCCGGCGATCAGCTTGACCAGGGTCGATTTGCCCGCGCCATTCGCGCCGAGCAGGCCGATGCGTTCGCCGACACGCAGCGTGAGCTTGATGCCATCCAGCACGATGCGGTCGCCGTAGCCGGTCGCTACCTGGTCGAGCACGAGCAGGGGATCGGGCAGCGCCACCGGCGGCAGGAACTCGAAGCTGATGCCGGATTCGACGCGGATCGGCGCGATTTCGGTCATGCGCTCGAGCGCCTTCAATCGACTCTGCGCCTGGCGTGCCTTGGTCGCTTTCGCCTTGAATCGATCGATGAACGACTGGATGTGCGCGCGCTCGCGCTGCTGTTTCTCGTGCAGGACCTGATGCTGGGCGAGGCGTTCGGCTCGCTTGCGCTCGAAGCTGCTGTCCGAACCGGTGAAG